>JAICJK010000606.1 GCA_025928415.1 Solirubrobacteraceae bacterium
CGCGTGCTCGTCCGCGTCGTCGACGGCGGGCCGGGCCTGCCCGCCGCCGAGCTCGCGCGCGTCTTCGAGCCGTTCTGGCGCGGCGGGGCGGAGGGCCACGGTTCGGGGCTGGGCCTGGCCATCGTCCGCGGCTTCGTGGAGGCCAACGACGGGCGCGTGTGGGCCGAGTCGGTCCCGGGCCAGGGCTCGAGCTTCGTGGTCGAGCTCCCGCTCGGCGCGGAGGCGCCATGAGCGACGCACGCCGGATCCTGGTCTGCGATGACGAGCCCCAGATCCTCCGCGCGCTGAAGGTGATCCTGCGCGAGGCGGGCTACGACGTGCTCGAGGCAGCGACGCTGCAGGAGGCGCTCGACCGCGCGGCGGTCCGGCCGCCGGACGCGGCGATCGTCGATCTCGTGTTGCCCGACGGCACCGGCATCGAGCTGTGCCGGCGCCTGCGCGAGTGGAGCGCGCTGCCGATCATCGTCCTCAGCGCCGTCGGCGACGAGGACGCGAAGGTCGAGGCGCTGCAGGCGGGCGCCGACGACTACGTCACCAAGCCGTTCGGCAGCCGCGAGCTCGTGGCCCGCCTGGCGGCCGCGCTGCGGCGCAGCGGGGAGGGCCCGGACGAGCCGGCCATCGACGTCGACGGCCTGCACGTCGACGTGGCCGCGCGGGTCGTGCGCCGCGACGGCGCGGAGGTGCACTTGACGCCGATCGAGTTCGACCTGCTGCGCACCCTGCTGCGCAACCGCGGGCGGCTGATGACCCACCGCAGCCTGCTCGTCGAGGTCTGGGGCCTCCAGTACGCCGACGACACGCAGGTCCTGCGCTCGCACATCGCCAACCTGCGGCGCAAGATCGAGCCCCAGGGACGCGGGCGCTACATCCGCACCGATCCCGGCGTGGGCTACCGCTTCGCGGCCTAGCGCCGCCTCCCCCGATCTTCACGACATCTGCACGCCGGCGCCGCGATCGTGCACGCGGCCTGCACGGCGGCGGGCGCACAGTGGTGGCATGGACCTCCTCGCCATCGCCCTCGCCGTCCTGTGCTTCGCGGCGCTGGCCCTGCTCATCGAGGGCCTCGAGCGGCTCTGACCCATGGCCCAGGGCGTCCTGCAGATCGCCGTCTTCCTGGCGCTCGTCACGGCCATCGTGCCGTTCCTGGGCGGCTACATGGCGCGGGTGTTCACCGGCGAGCGCACGTTCCTCGACCCGATCGCGGGGCCCGTCGAGCGCCTCACCCTCCGGGTCCTGCGCGTGGACGCCGCGCAGCAGCAGGACTGGAAGGCCTACGCCCGCAGCCTGATCGCCTTCTCGCTGGTGGGCTGGCTGGCGCTCTATGTCGTCCTGCGCACCCAGACGCTGCACCCGTTCGACCACACGGGCTTCCACTCGGGCACCTGGGACGTGTCGTTCAACACCGCCTCGTCGTTCATCACGAACACGAACTGGCAGTACTACGCGGGCGAGACGACGCTCACGAGCTTCAGTCAGATGGCGGGCCTGACGGTGCAGAACTTCGCCTCGGCCGCCGTCGGCCTGACGGTGGCGATTGCGCTGATCCGCGGCCTCGCGGCCCGGCGCGCCGGCGGGCCGGCCGTCCTCGGCAGCTTCTGGGTCGACCTCGTGCGCGCATGCCTGCGCGTGCTGTTGCCGATCGCGTTCGTCGCCGCGCTGGTGCTCGTGAGCCAGGGCGTGCTGCAGACCCTCGGTGCGCCGGTCAGCGGGATCTTCCGCGGGCCGGTGGCCTCCCAGGAGGCGATCAAGGAGCTCGGCACCAACGGCGGAGGCTTCTTCGGCGTCAACTCCGCCCACCCGTTCGAGAACCCCACCGCGCTGTCCAACCTCGTCGAGCTGCTGCTGA
>JAICJK010000117.1 GCA_025928415.1 Solirubrobacteraceae bacterium
GCGGTGGGCGACGGCGCGCCCGCGCACGTCGAGCAGGCCGCCGCGGCGCTCGCCGCGCTCCTGCCGGGCGCCCGGCGCGTGGCTGGGGCGGGGCTCGTCGCCGCCGCGCTGGCGCTGTCCTCGTAGACTCCGCATCCGTGCCGCCGTCCCCCACGCAGCTCGCCTGGCGCGGGCGCATCGAGGCCGCCCTCCGCGTCGCGGAGCCGGCCCTGGACGCCCTGCTGGCCGTGGGCGACCGGGTCTCCCGCGTCCTCGAGCCGGGCGACGCGGACGCCCCGCCGCCCGCCCGGCGGATCGACGTCCCCGGCACGCCGCGCCGCGTCGGCCCGCCCGGCGGGCGCTAGTGCCGATGGCCGCGCCCACCGCTCCGCCCGTCGAGGAGACGCTGGCCTGGGAGGCCGCGCAGCGCACGCGCGCGGCGATCGCCGCCCTGCTCGCCGGCGTGCTGACGCTGCTCGGCAACGCGCTGCAGTCCGGGGTCTACTCGGACCTGCCGAAGGTCTACGCGGTCGACGCGCTGCGCGACGCGGCGGGCCTGCCGATCCCCGGTGGCCAGGGCCTGCGCACGGCGCAGATCCGCTTCCTGGACGACAAGGGCACCGAGCTGCTGCTCACGGGAGTCCTCATCGCCGTCGGCGCCCTGCTGGTGGCGCCCGCGCTGGGCTACCTGTTCCGCGCGACGCGGGCTCGCCGCCCGACGCTGCCGCAGATGGCGCTCTGGGCGGTCCTGCTCGGCCCGCTGCTGGTGGCGATCGGCGGCCTGGTCGCGCAGGTCACGCTCGTGGTGCAGGCCCACCAGTTCGCCGGTGGCCACGACTTCTCGAGCCAGGCGGCGCGCGACGCGCTGGGCGGCGGCGCGCTGCTCGCGGGCCAGCTCGCCCGCCAGCTCGGCATCCTGGCCATGGCGCTGGGGTTCGTGCTGGTCTCGCTGCACGCGATGCGCGCCGGGCTGCTCACGCGCTTCATGGGCATCCTCGGGATCCTGGCCGGCGTGCTGTTCGTGCTGCCGCTCGGGTCCTCCCTGCCGATCGTGCAGTCCTTCTGGCTCATCGCGCTGGGGCCGCTGCTCCTCGGCCGCTGGCCCAGCGGCGTCCCGCCGGCGTGGACGAGCGGGGAGGCGATGCCCTGGCCCAGCCAGCAGGAGCTGCGCGAGCAACGCCAGGCCGCCGCCGGCGGTGGTGGCGACGAGGGGTCCGCTGGAGCCGCGGAGCCGCAGCAGGACCGCGCCGGGCGGCCCGCCGCGGCGCTCGGAAGCGCCTCCGCCTCGAAGAAGCGCAAGCGCAAGCGGCGCTGAGACCCGCGTCCGGAACGGCGCGTGCGGATCTCGGACAGCCGCGACGGCGGGACGCGGTTTGAATGCGCACCGCGGGCGGGAAGAATGGTCCCATCCAGTGATCAGGCCCGCCCGGCCGCCTTCCCTCGGTGACCTCGCGGACCCTTGGGAGAGGAGACCTGTGATGGATGCCCCCCTGTCGGCCCCGCTGGGGTCGCGCGAGCCCACCGCCGGCGAGACCGCGCGCGAGGCTCAGTTCACCCCGATCAGCATCGCCGACCCCGGCCCGCTGGGCCTCGCCGGGTTCGCGATGACGACGTTCGTCCTGAGCATGTTCAACGCGGACCTCGTGTCCAAGGGCGGCGAGGCCGTCGTGCTCGGCCTGGCCCTGGCCTACGGCGGCCTGGCGCAGCTCCTGGCGGGGATGTGGGAGTTCCGCAAGGGCAACACGTTCGGTGCGGTGGCGTTCACGTCCTACGGCGCCTTCTGGCTCAGCTTCTGGGCGCTCGACGTGTTCTACGCCAAGGACATCGCGGCGGCCGACGCCGGTCATGCGATCGGCCTGTACCTGATCGCGTGGGGGATCTTCACGCTCTACATGACCGTGGCCTCGCTGCGCACCACGGCGGCGATCTTCACCGTGCTCGCGCTGCTGACCATCACCTACTTCCTGCTCGGGATCGGCAATGCCGGCGCGCACACCACGATCATCAAGATCGGCGGCTGGGCCGGGCTGGTCACGGCGGCCGCCGCGTGGTACGCCTCGTTCGCCGCGGTCACGAACTCGACCTTCGGTCGCGTCGTGCTGCCCGTGATGCCGTTGAACGCCCCGCAGACCGAGGAGAGGACGATCCGAGATGGCCGCTGAACCCGAGACCCTCGAGCGCGAGCTCGGCGAGCTGCTCGACGTCGAGCGCTTCGAGCCCCCGGCGGACTTCGTCCGCCGGGCGCGCGTCACCGACGACAGCCTGCACCGGGCCGCCGACAAGGACCCGCCGGGGTGGTGGCGCGAGCAGGCGCTCGCGGTGCTCGACTGGGTCAAGGAGCCCCAGCAGGCGCTGGACGACTCCAACGCGCCGTTCTACACCTGGTTCGCCGACGGCACGCTCAACGCGTCCTACAACTGCCTCGACCGGCACGTCGAGGCCGGCCGCGGCGACCGGGTCGCGCTGCACTGGCGCGGGGAGGAGGGCGAGGAGCGCGACCTGACCTACGCGGACCTGCTCGCCGACACCCAGCGCTTCGCCAACGCGCTCAAGGCGCGCGGCATCGGCCGCGGGGACGTCGTCGGGATCTTCCTGCCGATGATCCCCGAGGTCGTCGTGGCGATGCTGGCCTGCGCCCGCATCGGGGCGGTCCACAACGTCGTCTTCGGCGGGTTCTCGCCCGAGTCGGTCAAGGAGCGCATGCTCTTCTCCGACGCCAAGGCGCTCATCACCGCGGATGGCGCGCGGCGCAAGGGCAAGCTGGCGGCGATCAAGCCCGCCGTCGACGAGGTCATGGGCGAGGTGAAGACGCTCGACACGATCTTCGTCGTGCGCCACGCCGACAACGACGCGCCGATGACCGAGGGCCGCGACGTGTTCTACGACGAGGTCCTGCAGGCCGCCGACGCGGAATGCCCGCCCGAGGAGCTGCCCGCCGAGCACCCGCTGTTCATCCTGTACTCGTCGGGCTCGACGGCCAAGCCGAAGGGGATCCTGCACACCACCGGCGGCTACATGACCGGGGTGACGTGGACCCATCGCGAGGTCTTCGACCTCAGGCCCGACGAGGACGTCTTCTGGTGCTCGGCCGACGTCGGCTGGGTCACCGGGCACTCCTACATCGTCTACGGGCCGCTGTCCAACGGCTGCACGAGCGTGATGTACGAGGGCGCGCCGGACTACCCGGACAAGGACGTCTGGTGGGAGCTCTGCGAGCGCTACGGCGTGACGATCTTCTACACCGCGCCGACCGCGATCCGCGCCTGCATCAAGTGGGGCGCCCAGTACCCGGAGCGTCACGACCTCTCCAAGCTGCGGCTGCTGGGGACGGTCGGCGAGCCGATCAACCCCAAGGCGTGGCTGTGGTACCACAAGGTGATCGGGGGCGGGCGCTGCCCGATCGTCGACACCTGGTGGCAGACCGAGACGGGCGGGATCATGATCACGACGC
Organism: Solirubrobacteraceae bacterium; assembly: GCA_025928415.1. Classification (GTDB taxonomy): domain Bacteria; phylum Actinomycetota; class Thermoleophilia; order Solirubrobacterales; family Solirubrobacteraceae; genus Paraconexibacter. The sequence goes on from JAICJK010000117.1 coordinate 3,431, forward strand.
TCCCCGGCGCCCAGGCGACCAAGCCGGGCGTGGCCGGCACGCCGCTGCCGGGCATCGCCGCGGCGGTGGTCGACGACCAGGGCGAGGAGCTCCCCCACGGCACGCAGGGCCTGCTGTCGCTGACGCGCCCGTGGCCGGCGATGCTGCGCGGCCTGTACCGCGACGAGGACCGCTACGTGCAGACCTACTGGGCGAAGTTCGGCCCCCGCAAGTACCTGGTGGGCGACGCGTCCAAGCAGGACGACGAGGGCTACGTGTCGGTCATCGGGCGCGTGGACGACGTCATCAACGTCTCGGGCCACCGGCTGTCCACGGCCGAGGTCGAGTCGGCGATCGTGTCGCACCCGAAGGTGGCCGAGGCCGCGTGCATCGGGCAGGCCGACGAGGACACGGGGCAGGCCATCGCCGCGTTCGTGACGCTCGAGGGCGACCTCGAGGGAGACGACGCGATGGTCGCCGAGCTGCGCGACCACGTCGCCTCGCGCATCGGCAAGCTCGCCCGGCCGAAGCGGATCATCTGGTCCGACGAGCTGCCCAAGACGCGCTCGGGCAAGATCATGCGCCGCCTGCTGAAGGACATCGCCGAGGGCCGCGAGCTCGGCGACGTCACGACGCTCAAGGACCCCGACGTCATGGCCCAGCTCGAGGAGAAGATCAAGATCGCCCAGGCCGAGGAGGGCTGAGCGGAGACCGGCTGCAGGCCGAGGCGGGCAGGTGGGCGGGCGCCCCGGCGCCCGCCCCGGCCGTGATCCCGTCTCAGCCGGCCAGCGCGCCCTCGCGCCCGAGGATGCGCCGCAGGATCGCGATCGACGAGGCGTAGGTGGAGTCCATGCCGTGGTAGCTCAGGCCGCGGGCGCCGAGCGTGCGCGCCTGCGTGTACGGCGTGTCGGACGCATAGTGGATCATCCCGAAGTCGATCGGCAGCTTGGAGAAGTTCACCGCCTCGCCGACGGGGTAGCGGTCGGCGTCGGCGATCTCGTACACCGCGCTGCAGTACGGGCCGGCCTCCATCTCGACGACCGTGAACGCCTCCCGGTAGTAGAAGTCCAGGTAGGCCCGGTTCTGCAGGAACGTCGACTTCACCGTGACCGCGCGCTGGTTGTCCAGCCCGGTGCCGAAGCGCAGGTAGGGCGTGATGTCCTCCACCCCGAACGCGTTGTCGAGCCAGTACGTCGTCCCCGAGTGCTCGTCGAAGACGACGCTGGAGATCATCACGTCGCCCACGTCGGCGTTCAGCGTGGCCGCCTTGCCCAGGACGTAGAGCCCGGCGAGCGTGTCGCGGTCCTCGGTGATCTCGCGCAGGATGTTGTAGGCGGCCAGGCCGAGCGGGTAGTCGACGTTGACGAGCACCGCGCGGCTGGCGCGCAGGCGGTCGGCGTCGACGGTGCCCAGCCGCGCGTCGAAGCGCGCGGGGTCCAGCCGGGCGAGCGGGATGACCTGCGCGGCGACGCGCAGCGCGGTGGTCGAGCCGAGGTGGGCGATGCCCACGCCGCCCTCGGCCGCGCGCCGCTGGGCGGACTCGTCGGGGCGCGCGGTGTGGAACTCGCGGGCGACGAAGTAGAGGAAGTTGTCCCAGCTGCCGGGGGTGCGCTCCTCCCGGAAGGCGCGCAGCTCGTCGCGCAGCTCGATCGGGCCCTCGTGCTCGACCCAGGCCACGAGGTCGGCCTCGCGGGCGCGCGCCTCGCCGGTGACGAGGTTGACCAGCGAGTGGGTGTTCGAGGACGCCACGTACAGCGGCCCGTCGCCGAGCCCCGAGTCGTCGAGCGCGCGGCTGACCGGCGCCCACCAGCGGCGGGTCATCCGGGCGTAGCCCACCGCGCTGCCGCCGAGCATCCGCACCCGCAGCGACAGCGGGTGCTCGGCCACCAGGCCCAGCCGGGCGGCGAACGCCGTGCCCCACGCCTCCTGCAGCCGCAGCCAGTCCGCCGGCGCGCCGCCGAGGTGGCGCGCGCAGTCCTCGGCGCCCGGGGTCTGGTGCGCCCGCGGCCAGCCCACGGTCCGCAGCCGCCGCGCGAGCTTGTTCCACTCGATCTGGAAGGCGACGAGGGTCGGGATCAGGTCGTCGAGGTCCGACGTGCTGGACAGCAGCGCCGCCCAGACGCCGTCGGGGCCCTCGAACCAGCGCCGCCGGCGCGCGGGGGCCTCGGCCACCGTCCACTCCTCCAGCGGGCCGACGCCCGCGCGGGCGAACGCCTCGGCCTCCTGGCCCATGACGATCACGCGGCCGTCCTGCAGGCCCGGGGGCAGCCGCTGCGTGGCGTACAGAAAGGCCCCGAGGTCGAGCTCGTCCGCGGCGGCCAGCGGGTGCAGCGAGGAGCCCATCGCGCGGTGCGAGGACTCCAGCACGCGGAGCTTGGTCTCCCCGCTGGACCGCAGCAGCGTCGAGTACGTGCGCTGGTAGAGCTCCACCTCCTCCGAGGCGGCCGCGACGACGTCGCGCGGCGAAGGCTCGAAGGACGGGCGGGACAGGGGCAAGTGGACATCGTGCCATGTCGGGGCGACACTCAGATGCGTCCCACGAAGAGGAGAGCCGAGCATGGCGATCAGCCCGACCGACGTCCGGTCCTACGAGGAGGCGGTCGCGACGCACCGCTGGGAGGTGCCGGAGCGCTACAACATCGCCCAGGACGTCTGCGACAAGCACCCGCGCGACAAGCTGGCGATGATCCACGAGCGTCACGACGGCGTGCGGCGCGAGGTGGCGTGGGGCGAGTTGCAGGACCTGGCCGACCGGGCCGCGCACGTGTTGCGCGACGCGGGCGTGCAGCGGGGCGACCGCGTGGCGGTCGTGCTGCCGCCGACCCCGGAGACCGCGGCGATCTTCTTCGGCACCTGGAAGCTCGGCGCGCTGCTGCTGTCGATGTCGGTGCTCTACGGCGACGAGGGCATCCGCCACCGGCTCGGCGACTCCGAGCCGCGCGTCCTGGTCACCGACGCGGCCAACGCCTCCCGCTTCGAGGCCGGCGGCCCCTACCGGCTGCTGGTCCTGGACGAGGACCTGCTGGCCGGCGCGCCGGGCGAGCACGTGACCACCGACACGGCGGCCGACGACCCGGCGCAGCTCTACTACACCTCGGGCACCACGGGGCTGGCCAAGGGCATCGTCCACGCCCACCGCTACCTGCTCGCCCACGAGGAGTTCGCCTACTGCCACCAGGTCGGCGACGGCGACCGCTTCCACGGCATGGGCGAGTGGGCGTGGGCGGCCGGCATCGCCCCGCTGCTGGGGCCGTGGCGCCTGGGCGCGGTGCAGTGCGTGCTGCAGCGCCAGGGCGGCTTCGACGCGGCGCAGCAGCTCGGCTTCCTCTCGCGCAACGAGGTGACCCACGTCTTCACGACGCCGACCGCGATGCGCTCGATGATGTCGATCGCCGACGCCGGCACGCGCTTCCCGCAGCGCTTCCACGTGGTGTGCAGCGCGGGGGAGCCGCTGAACCCGGAGGCGATCCGCTGGTTCCGCGAGCAGTACGGGGTCACGGTGCTCGACTACTACGGGCTGACCGAGAGCTACCCGCTGTGCGCGAACTTCCCGTGGATGGAGGTCCGGGAGGGCTCGATGGGGCGCCCGATGCCGGGCTGGGACGTGCAGATCCTCGACGAGGACGAGCGGCCGGTGGCGCAGGGCGAGCGCGGCGAGATCTGCCTGCGCGCGCGCTCCAACCCGCACTACCCCCTCGGATACTGGCGCAACGACGCGGCGGCGCGGGAGACCTTCGGCGGCGAGTGGTTCCACACCAAGGACGCCGCCTCGCAGGA
>JAICJK010000008.1 GCA_025928415.1 Solirubrobacteraceae bacterium
AAGCGCTCGAGCGAGACCTCGAGGCCGCCGATCGTCAGGCCGGCCGGCTCCAGCTCGCGCGTGCGCCGGGCCGCGGTCGCCAGCTCGATCAGCGCCTTGCTGGGGATGCAGCCGACGTGTAGGCAGGCGCCGCCGAGCCCCGCCGGGCCGCCGCGGTCGACGAGCACGACCTCGCGCCCGAGCTGCGCCGCGCGGATCGCCGCCACGTAGCCGCCCGGCCCGCCTCCGATGACCAGCAGGTCGACGGGCTCGGCGAGCTCGCCGACGACCATCAGCCCAGGTCCCCCTGCGGCCCGAGGGCCTCCTCGAGCAGGGCCAGTGGGTCCTCGAGCAGCGCGGCGACCTGGGTCACGAACGCGCCGAGGGTGTGGCCGTCCAGCACGCGGTGGTCGCCGGCGACGGCGAGGGCCAGCGTCGGGCGGACGACCGGCGCGCCGCCGACGGCGACGACCTGGTCGCGGATCGCGCCGACGCCGAGGTTGACGACCTCCGGCGGTCGCACGATCGGCGTGCCCAGCCAGATGCCCAGCCCGCCGTAGTTGTTGACCGTGAACGTCGCGCCGGCGAGCTGCTCGGGGCGCAGGCGCCGCTCGTGGGCGGCGCGCGACAGCGCGGCGACCTCGCGCGCGACGCCGGCCAGCGACAGGCCGCCGGCGTCGTGGACGACCGGCACGACGAGGCCGTCCGGCCCGGCCGTCGCGATCCCCACGTGGCAGTGGGCGTGCAGCGTGATCTCCTCGCGCTCCAGGTCGATCGACGCGTTGACGTAGGGATGGTCGCGCAGCGCGCGCAGCGCCGCCTTGACGATCAGCGGCGTGGGCGTCAGCGCGGCGGCGAGCTCCGCGTCGCCGCGGTCCAGCGCGCGCTGCTTGAGGCGCGCGCGCACGGCCACGAGCGCGGTCGCGTCGACCTCGCGGTAGTCGATGATCCGCGGGACCTCGAGCCACGCCTTCGTGAGCGCCTGCGCGATCGCGCGGCGCACGCCGCGCAGCGGCACGACCTCGCCCGCGACGGGTGCGGCGGGCGCGGGGGCGGGACGGGCGCCGGTGGGGGGAGGCGTACCGGGCGCCGCGGCGCGCTCCACGTCCTCCCGGACGATCCGCCCCTGCGGCCCGCTGCCGGTCACCGCGCCCAGATCGACGCCGAGCTCGCGGGCGAGACGCCGCGTGGCGGGCGCGGCGAGCGGCCGCCCCGCCGCCGCATCGCCGCGCTGGGAGTTCCCCATCGGGCGCAGCCCGATCGCGGACCTCCCGATCGACGCGGCCGACCCCCGAGGGCCCTGCCCGAGGGGCTCGGCCGTGTCGGCGAACAGCGCCAGCGTCGCTCCCACCTCCACGCTGTCCCCCTCCGCCGCGCACAGCCGCCGCACCACTCCCGTCGCCGGGCACGGGATGACGACGATCGCCTTGTCGGTCTGGATCTCGACGAGGTCCTGGTCCTCGGCCACGCGGTCGCCTTCGGCCACGCGCCAGGCCAGGATGTCGGCCGTGGCGATCCCCTCGCCGACGTCGGGCAGGCGGAACTCGAAGTCGGCCATCGCTCATGCCTCCAGGACGTCGCGGACGGCGGCCAGCACGCGCTCGACCGACGGGACGTACAGCTCCTCCACCGCGCCGGGCGGGTACGGCGTGTCGTAGGCGGCGACCCGGCCGATCGGCGCCTCCAGCGACCAGAACGCCTCCTCCTGGATCGTCGCCACGAGCTCGGCCCCGAAGCCCGCGGTCAGCGGGGCCTCGTGGAGCACGATGGCCCGCCCGGCGCGCGCGACCGCCTCGCGCAGCGCATCGGTGTCGAGGGGCACGAGGCTGCGCAGGTCGAGCACGCCGACCGAGTAGCCCTCGGCCGCCGCCCGCTCGGCCGCCTTCTCGGCGATCACGACCGCGGCGCTGTAGGCGACGATCACGACGTCGTCGCCCTCGCGCACCGTCCGCGCGCGCCCGAGCGGGACGCTGTAGTCGCCATCGGGGACCTCGTCCTTGATCAGGCGGTAGCCGCGCAGCGGCTCGCAGAACAGCACGGGATCCGGGTCGCGCAGCGCCGCGGTCAGCAGGCCCTTGGCGTCGTGCGCCGTGGCGGGCATGACGACCTTCAGCCCCGGCGCGCCCGCGTACTTGGCCTCGTGCGCGTCGGAGTGCAGCTCCGGCGTCCGGACGTTGCCGCCGAACGGCGCGCGGATGACCATCGGCATCCCGTAGCGCCCGGCCGACCGGAAGCGCATCCGCGCGACCTGGCCCTCGATCTGGTGGAAGGCCTGGCTGCCGAAGCCGAGGAACTGCAGCTCGGCGACCGGGATCAGCCCGCTGCACGCCAGCCCCACCGCCGACCCGACGATGACCGCCTCGGCGAGCGGCATGTCCACCACCCGGTCGGCGCCGAAGCGCTCCTGCAGCCCCTCGGTCGCGCGGAACACCCCGCCGTTGACGCCGACGTCCTGGCCGAGCACCAGCACGCGCTCGTCGCGCTCGAGCTCGGCGGCCAGGCTCGCGCGGATCGCCTCGACCATCGTCATGACGGCCATCAGCCGCCCTCCCCCGTGGCCGCCGCGCGCTGGCCCAGCATCCGGCCGGGCGCATCGGCGTAGACGTGGTCGAACATCGCCTCGGGCCCGGGCGGCGGGACGGCCTCGGCCTCGGCCACCGCGGCGTCGACCTCCGCCTTCAGGCGCGCGGTCAGCTCGGCCTCGGACGCCGCGTCGACCAGCCCGCGCGCGGTCAGGTGGCGGCGCAGGCGCAGGACCGGGTCGGCGGCTCGGCGCTCCTCCAGCTCCGCGGCGTCGACGTAGCGCGTCGGGTCGTCGGAGGTGTTGTGCGGGCCCATCCGGTAGGTGCGCGCCTCGATCAGCGTCGGCCCGTCGCCCGCGCGCGCCCGCGCGACCGCGCGCGTGCACGCGTCGTGCATCGCGAGCAGGTCGTTGCCGTCCACCAGCTCGCCGGGCATGCCGTAGCCCTCCGCCCGGGCGGCGAAGCTCGCCGCCGCCGTCTGCCGGCGCACCGGGGTCGAGATCGCCCAGCCGTTGTTCTTGAGGACGAAGACGACCGGCGCCCGCCGCACGCCCGCGAGGTTCAGCGCCTCGTGCGCGTCGCCCTCCGAGGACGCCCCGTCGCCGAAGTAGACGCACACCACCCCGTCGGAGCCCTGGTGGCGCAGCCCCCAGGCCAGGCCGACTGCGTGCGGGATCTGGGCGGCCAGCGAGATCTGGTAGGGGAGCAGGTTGACGCCGGGCTCCATGAGGTTGCCGGCCGGGTCGCCCCGGAAGTAGCGCACCGCGCGCGCGAGCGTGTACCCCTGGCGCAGCATCGCCGGCAGCTCGCGGTACTGGGGCACGACCCAGTCGCGGGCCGGGTCCAGCGCCCACGCCGACCCGACCACCGCGGCCTCCTCCCCCGCGACCGGCGAGAACGTCCCCAGCCGCCCCTGGCGCTGCAGGGAGAAGAAGCGCTCGTCGACCGCGCGCGACTGCAGCATCGCCCGCCAGGCGTCCAGCAGCTGCGCGTCGTCGAGCGCGGTGGCCTGCCCGGCGGCCACGGTGCCGTCGGGCGCCAGCAGGCGCAGCGGCTCGGCCGACCCGGTCGCCCGCACGGCGCTCATCCGCGCTCCCAGCCGCCGTCCGCCAGCCAGCCGCCGTCGACCAGGACGCTCGAGCCGGTGACGTAGGACGCGTCGTCGGAGGCCAGGAAGGCGACCACGCGCGCCACCTCCTCGGGCTGCGCCAGGCGCCCGAGCGGCGTCCGGCCGGCGAGGTCCTGCGCGGTGAACCCGCCGGCGGCCATCGTGCCGGCCAGCAGCTCGGTCTCCACGTAGGCGGGGGCGACGCTGACGACCCGCACGCCGCGCCGCGCCCACTCCGCCCCGAGCGTCTTCGTCAGCCCCTCGAGGCCGTGCTTGGCCGCGCTGTAGGCGGCGCGGCGCGCCAGGCCGACGTGCCCGGTCAGCGAGGAGACGTTGACGATCACCCCGCGCCCGGCGGCCAGCATCGGCCCCGCCGCCGCCTGCGCGCACCGGAACGGCGCCGTGAGGTCGAGGTCGATGATCCGCTGCCAGGCGTCCGCGTCGAGCGCCTCGGAGGCGGCGACCTGCCCGGCGCCCGCGTTGTTGACGAGCACGTCGAGGCGCCCGAGCTCCTCCAGCGTGCGCGCGACCATCGCCTCCGCCGCGCCGGGCTGCGTCAGCTCGACCGCGAGGCCGAGCGCCCGGCCGCCCGCCGCCTCGATCGCCGCGGCGGCGGCCCCGGCGCGCTCGGCCGAGCGCGACGTGACGACCACCGTCGTCCCGCGCCGGGCCAGCTCGAGCGCGATGGCGCGCCCGATGCCCGCCGACGAGCCGGTGACCACGGCCACGCGGCCCGCGACGGACGCTGGGGCGGCCGGGACGGTCACGCGCAGCGTGACCGTCCCGCGGGGTGAGCGGGCAGGAGGAGGGATGGCGCCCGCTCACCGCGCCTCGTCAAGCGGTCGCGACCTTCCGGTTGTCGCGGGTCAGCTTGCCCGGCCACTTGTCGTTGTCGATCAGCTCGCCCGGCACCCGGTCGAACGTGCGGCCGATCACCCGGCCCGCCTCGAGGACCGCGGGCCGGTCGTGCGCCGGCAGGATGAAGCGCGAGCCGACGACGGCCTTGCGGATCGCGGCCTTCTCGGAGCGCTTGCTGCCCGCGTGGTTGCCGGTGACCGCCGGGTCGAGCTCCATGCGCTGCAGGTGTGGCTCGAGCAGCTGGTACTGCACGTCGTAGACCACGTCGCCGCAGATGCAGGCCACGCCCTCGTCGGTGTCGACCAGGACGTTCATCGAGCCCTCGGTGTGCCCACCGGCCGCCTCGACGCGGACCCCGGGGATGATCTCCTCGTAGGGGACGACCTCGAGGTCGAGCAGGCGCAGCGCGCCGCCCTCGTGGTGCAGCCGGTCGATGAGGTGCTTGATGTAGGGGGCGGGGTACTGCTCGCCCATCAGGCCGGACGCCGAGTACTCCAGCTCGCGCCGGTTGATGACCACCGTCGTGGTGTCCATCGGGAAGTGGTCGTCGTAGCCCGCGTGGTCGATGTGCAGGTGGGTGTGCAGGACGTAGCGGACGTCGTCCATCTTCAGGCCATGGCGCTCCAGCGCGTTCTCCATGCCCTGCCCGTCACGCCACCAGCCCTCCATGCCCAGGTTGTGCATGATGCTCGGCTCGCTGAAGCCGGTGTCGACGACGACCGGCGCCTCGCCGCCGGTGATCAGGAAGCCGAACGTCGGGACCTGCTGACGGCGCCCGGGGTCCTGCGCGAGCACCAGGAAGCTCGTGTCCAGCTCGATGTCCCCGAGATCGAGGACGTGCACTTCGAGACCCATCGCTACCTCCTTGAAGGCGTTGACCCTGCGTGCCGAGTGTGGGGCCGCGGCGCCCCGGCGGCCATCGCACGTTCGGATGAGAGCCTCAGGCCAGCAGGCCCCCCTCCCGCGCCGTGTGGACCGCCTCCGCGCGGGAGGTGGCCCCGAGCTTGCGGAACAGGTTGCGCCCGTGGGTCTTCGCGGTCGCCTCGGAGATCCCGAGCCGCCGGGCGACCTGCTTGAAGCGCAGCCCCTCGTCGAGGGCCTCCAGCAGCTCGCGCTCCCGCGCGGTGAGCCGCCGCTCCGGGGCCTCGGGCGCGGCGGGCAGCATCGTGCCCCCGCGGTGGACGGCGGCCAGCGCGACCGGCATCCGGTCGACCGCGTCGCGGCGCGCGATGTGCCCGGCCGCGCCGGCGCGCAGGGAGACGCGGACGCTCTCCGGCGCGTCGCGGGAGGACACGACGAGCAGCGGGGCGCTCGCCCCGGCGTCGCGCAGGGCGCGGGCGACCTCGTCGACCCGCAGGCCGTCCAGCCAGTCGTCGCAGACGACGACGTCGGGAGGGTCCGACGCCACGGCGGCGATCGCGTCCGCGAGCGTCGGGGCGACCCGGGCACGGGCGCCGTCCCCGCGCTCGGCCAGGCGCGCGAGCCCGCGGCCGACCAGGGCGTCGGCGTGGCAGATGAGCACGTTGGGCGCCGGCGCCGGGGCGCGCGCCCGCATCCCGGCGGCCAGGACGCCGCCGACCTCGCCGAGGCGATCGACCAGGCCGGTCATGTCGCGGCGCGGGCCGCAGGCCGACAGCGACACGACGCCGACCGGGCCGTCGCCGCCCTGGATCGGCACCGAGCACCCGGCGTGGAAGCCGGCCGCGAGGACGACGCTGTCGAGCGGCCGGCGGAAGGAGCGCGACGCGTCGAAGTCGTCCTCGGAGAAGCAGCGGCCCTCGACCGCCCGCGCGAAGTAGGAGCAGGTGTCGATCGGCAGCGCCGTGCCCGGCGCGAGGAGGTCGGCCCCCGCCTCGGCCGCGATCTCGAAGCGCAGCGCGGAGCCGTCGAGGCGCGCGATCGAGACGCGGTCGACCGCGAAGGCGCCGCGGACCACGCTCGCCGCCTGGGCGAGCGGCTCCTCGGCGGCGCCGAGCGCCTCCGAGATCCCAGCGGCTAGCGCAGCGACGCCCAGGGCTCCTCCTCGAAGACGTCGATGACCTCGTAGCCGCCCTCGCCCGCGGTCGGCGTGAGCATGACGCTGAGCTTCGCCGCCTGGTCGCCGACGGTGTAGGACCCGTGGACGACGTCCTTGGGGATGTAGACCGCCTCGCCGGGACCGAGCTCGTGCTTGTCCTGCTCGAGCCACTGCTCGATGCGCCCCTCCCGGACCCAGATGATCTCCTCCTGGTCGGGATGGCGGTGGAAGGGGTGCCCGCCGCCGGGGTTGAGGGTCACGTCCATGACGCAGATCGCGCGCGAGCCCGTGAATTCCGGGCGGCTCACCCAGCCGGACTCGCCCCAGTCGAACTGCTCGCGGACGATGTCGTCCTTGGTGATGAACCGGCCGCTCATGCTGCCTCCTGGATCGGGATGGACTTGAAGCGCTGCATGTTCTCCGTCATGGCCACCTCGGTCGGCAGCCGCTCCATGCTCGAGGCGCCGAAGAAGCCGACGACGCCCGAGGTGCGCTCGATGACGTGACGGGCGTCGCCGGGCTCGGCGATCGGGCCGCCGTGGCACAGGCAGAGGATCTCGGGGTTGACGGCCTGCGCGGCGTCGTGCAGGGCCTGCACGCGCTCGACCGCCTCGTCGAGCGTGATCCCCGAGCGCGAGCCGATCGCGCCGCCGGTCGTCAGGCCCATGTGCGGGACCAGGACGTCCGCGCCGGCCTGCGCCATCGCGCGGGCGTCGTCCTCGGTGAAGACGTAGGGCGCGGTGAGCAGGCCGAGCTCGCGGGCCCGGCGGATCATCTCGACCTCGAGCCCGTAGCCCATGCCGGTCTCCTCCAGCCCGGTGCGGAACGTGCCGTCGATCAGCCCGACGGTCGGGAAGTTCTGCACGCCGCTGAAGCCCGCGCGCTGCACGTCGTCGAGGAAGCGGTCCATGAGCCGGAAGGGGTCGGTCCCGCAGACGCCGGCGAGCACAGGCGTCTCGCGCACGACCGGGAGGACCTCGCGGGCCATGTCCATGACGATCGCGTTGGCGTCGCCGTAGGGCATCATCCCGGCCAGCGAGCCGCGGCCCGCCATCCGGTAGCGCCCGGAGTTGTAGATGATGATCAGGTCCGCGCCGCCGGCCTCCGCGCACTTCGCCGACAGGCCGGTGCCCGCCCCCGCGCCGATGATCGGGCGGCGCGCGGCCACCTGCTCGCGCAACCGCGCCAGCGCCTCGTCGCGGGTCATGCCGCCGCCTTGAGGATCAGCTCGTGCAGGCGGTCGGCCATCGCGGTCGCGAACGCGGGGTCGTTGACGTCGGCCTCGAGCTCGTGGACCTCCACCTGCGCGGGGTCGAGCCCCTCGCGCAGGGCGGCGAACAGCGCCTCGTCGGCCTCGGCATCGCGGAACGGCTGCCCGTCGACGTCGATCGCCGAGACGCCGCGCAGCGGCACGAAGAGCACGGTCGGGCCGTCCGCGCCGTTGAGCTTGCGGGCGATCCGCCGCCCGAGCTCGGCGTTCTCCTCCGGCGTGGTCCGCATCAGCGTGACCGTCGGGTTGTGGACGTAGAGGTTGCGGTCGGCGAAGCGCCCCGGAACCGTCTCGCGCGGGCCGAAGTTCACCATGTCCAGCGCGCCGAGCGACACGACCTGCGGCAGGCCGGCGCGGCCCACCGCCTCCAGGCGGTCGGGGCCGGCGGACAGCACGCCGCCGACGAGGTCGTCGGCCAGCTCGGTGGTGGTCGCGTCCAGCGCGCCCACGAGGTAGCCGCCGGTGGCCAGCGCCTCGAAGGACTGCCCGCCGGTCCCCGTCGCGTGGAAGACGAGCACCTCGTAGCCGAGCTCCTCCAGCCGCTCGCGCGCCTGCGTGACGCACGGGGTGGTGACGCCGAACATCGTCGCGCCCACCAGCGGGCGGTCGGAGACGCGGCCCGGCACCGTGGCGGTCGCCATCCCGGCGATCGCCCCCGCCGCGTTGGTGAGGATCTGCGCGGAGATCTGGTTGATGCCGGCGATGTCGACGACCGAGTACATCATCGTCACGTCGACCGCCCCGACGTAGGGCCGCGTGTCGCCCGAGGCGACGGTGGAGACGATGAGCTTGGGGACGCCGACGGGCAGGTCGCGCATCGCCTGCGCGGCGACCGACGAGTTGCCCGAGCCGCCCACGGCCGCCACGCCGTCCAGGCGGCCCTCGGCGCGCAGCCGCCCGAGCACCGCGGCCGCGCCGCGGCCCATCGCGTCCATCGCCCGGCCGCGGTCGGCGGCCCGCGCGAGCTCGGCGTGCTCGGCGCCGCCGGCCCGGGCGACCTCCTCGCGCGTGACGTCGGGCGTGACGAGCGGCTCGCCCAGGACCCCCGCATCGACGAGCAGCACCTCGGCGCCCGCCTCCCGGATGCGGTCGCGCAGGAAGGCGTACTCCAGGCCCTTGGTGTCCAGCGTGCCGACGAGCACGACGGTCGCGGCGGGGCGGGCTGTGTCGCCCGGGCTCACGCCCGCTCGACCCCCAGCCAGCGGCGCTGCGCCTCCGGATCGCCGGTCAGCGCCTCCGCGGTGGTCTCGGTCGAGATCCGGCCGGCCACCATCACGAGCTGGCGCTCGGCCAGCGAGGTGGCCACCGACAGGTTCTGCTCGACGACGAGGATCGCCAGCCCCTCGTCGGCCAGCCGGCGGAAGGTGTCGATCAGCATCTCGATGATCGCGGGGGCGAGCCCCTCGGAGGGCTCGTCCATGATCAGCAGCTTCGGGTTGCCGAGCAGCGCGCGCCCGATGGCCAGCATCTGCTGCTCGCCGCCGGAGAGCTGCGTGCCGCCGGTGTCCTTGCGCTGGGCCAGGCGGGGGAACAGCTCGTAGACCGCGGCCGGGTCCCAGCGGCGCTTCTCGCGCCCGCGCGGCGAGGCCATCCGCAGGTGCTCGTCGACCGTCAGCGACTCGAACAGCCGCCGGCCCTGGGGCACGTAGCCGATGCCGAGCGCCGCCACCTTGTAGGACGGCTTGCCGACCAGCTCCTGGCCCTCGAAGGTGATCGACCCCTTCGCGGTCGGGGGGCGGATCTGCATGATCGCGTTGCACAGGGTGCTCTTGCCCATGCCGTTGCGGCCGATGAGCGAGACCGGCTCGCGCCCCATCTCGAAGCTGACGCTCTGCAGGACGTGCGCGCGCCCGTAGTGGACGTCGAGGTCCCGGACCGCCAGCAGCGGGCCGTCAGTACCCGGGGCGCTCATCGGACGCCCTCGCGATGTTCGCGCAGCGAACTCGCAATGCTTCGGCGCAGCCGAAGCACGCTCATGCTCCGTCCTCCTCGGCGCCGGCGACGCGCCCGCCCAGGTAGAGCTCGTGGACGAGGTCGTTGGCGCGGATCTCGTCCGGCGTGCCCTCCACGATCTTGCGCCCGTCGTGCATCATCGTCACGCGGTTGGCCACGCGCAACGCCACGTCCATGTCGTGCTCGATGAGGATCAGCGTGATCGACGGGTCGAGCTCCAGCAGCAGGTCGGTGAGCGCCACGCGCTCGCCCCGCGAGAGGCCCGAGGCGGGCTCGTCGAGCAGCATGAGCTTGGGGTCGCCGGCGCGGGCCATCGCCACCTCGAGCTGGCGTTGCTCGCCGTGGGACATCGAGCCCACGAGGGCGTCGCACTTGCCCTGCAGGCCGACGGCGCCCGCCAGCTCGCGGGCGCGCTCGCGGATATCGCCGTCGCGGGAGCGCCGGAACGGGCGGAGGTGGCCCGTCTGGTTGCCGAGCACCGCGAGGTAGAGGTTGTCCTCGACCGACAGCCCGAGGAACAGCCGGGACTTCTGGTAGGTGCGGCCCATGCCGCGCTTGGACCGGCCCGACGCCGGAATCTGCCCGACGTCCTCGCCCAGGAACTCGATCGTCCCCGCGGTGGCGGGCATGTCACCGGAGATGACATTGAACAGCGTGGTCTTGCCGGCGCCGTTGGGGCCGAGGATCGCGCGCCGCTCGCCGGGCCCGACGTCGAGGTCGACGTCGGACACGGCATCGAGGCCGCCGAAGCGCCGGCCGACCCCCCGCAAGCGGAGGATCGGCGCGGCACCCGGCGTGACTGCGTTCTCCGTCAAGCCGCTACCCGACGACCTTGACGGCCTGCTCCTTGCCCTGCCAGGGCAGGGCCTTCTTCTCGCACTTCGGGAAGTTCCGGCCCGGAGCGGGAGTCGATGCGTTGAACAGCCCGCCGAAGGTCTGGTCGACCTTCGGGATGCTCGCGATCGTCTTGACCGCCAGCTTGCCGTCCTTCATGTAGAGCTGCTGGTAGAAGACGTCAAGCACCGCCTGACGGTTCTGGTCCAGCGTGATCTCTCCGTAGGGAGCCGGCAGCGTGACCTTCGCCAGCGCCTCCTGGAGCTTCTTCTGGCCGCCCGAGATGTCGCCCTTGACGGCCTCCAGCCCCTTGACCAGCCCCCACGTGTTCACGTAGTAGCCGTAGGTGAAGGTGCTGGCCGCCTGGGAGGCGGGGTCGCCGGCAGGCGGGATCTTCTTGAACCACTTGCCGATGATGTTGTTGGCGTAGTCCTGCGCGGCCGGGGTGTCCAGGTCGCCGGCCGTGCCCGCACCGCCGACGTAGGCGCCCGCGACCCGCGGGCCGAGCTGCTCGAACTGGCCCGGCGTCCCCCAGAAGAGGTTGCCGATGAACTTCTTGCCGTCGATCGGGCCCTTCGCCTGCTCGTAGGCCTTCAGGAACGGGATGAGCCCGGCCCCGCCGACCGCGACGAAGTACCCGTCGACGTTGTCCGGGATCTGCTGCGCGAAGGACGAGTAGTCCGTCGTGTTCAGCGGCGGGAAGATCCGCTTGGTGACCTGACCGCCCGCGGCGCAGAAGTCCGCGATGAACCCTGCCGTCGACGTCCAGCCGAAGCTGTAGTCGTCGGAGATGACCGCCGCCGTCTTCCAGTGCAGCTTGTTGACCGCGAGATCGCCGAGGCCGGCGTTCCACTGCGCGCCGTCACCGTTGAAGCGGAAGAAGTTCGGCGCCTGGACCTTCAGCGTCGTGTCCTGCGCGCCTGCCGCGCCGTCGACGAACGTCTTGTCCGGGTGCTGCTTGGCGTAGTTGGCCACCGCGATCGACTCGTCGCCGGACAGCGGGCCGATCATGACGTCGGCGTTGAGCTGCTCCATCAGGCGGCGGGTCTCCTTGATCGCCGTGTCGGCCTGGTCGTTGGAGCACCCGACGCCCACCAGCTTGAGCGGGTGGTTGCCGATCGCGCCGCCCGTCCAGCCGTCGCGCGGCTTGTTCGGGTTCTTCGGCTTCGCGCCGGCGAACTGCGAGAACGCCGCCACGACGCCGGCGAGATCCTGGTTGTCGAACGTCCCGAACGCGCCCTGGCAGTCGGACAGGACGCCGACCTTGATCGGCGTGCCGGTACCGGTGCGCGGGGCGACGGCCTTCTGGATCGGCTGGCCCCCGGTCGCGGCGGGCGCGGCCGCCGCGGTCGTGTCGGCCGCCGCGGGCGCTGCCGCGGCTGTGGTGTCGCTGGTGCTCTTGTCCTTCGAGCCGCCGCAGCCTGCGACGACGACGGACAGCATGCCCGCGAGGACCACGGCCCGCACGGGACCTCGCCTCACGGATCTCGAAACGTGCATTGATCTCCTCCCCATCCCGGCGCCCCCGGGGCGCCGCGCTCTGTGTGAACACCTCTGCCCTGCGATACGGCGTGTCCTGCTCAGACGGTCGGCTCTAGCTCACCCGACCCCCTTTCGCTCCCGCCGGTCGGCGCCTGGCCCGGCCGCTCACCACGGCGGCGCAGATCGCCGAGCCGGCCCCACAGGCCCATGAGGCCGTCGGGCGACAGCAGGACGATCACCAGGAAGACCACGCCGATCAGCGTGTGGAAGCGGTCGGAGACGAACCCGATCCGCTGCGCGTAGTTGTTGATCAGCACGAAGACCAGCGCCCCGAGCCACGCGCCCTCCAGGCGCGAGAGCCCGCCGATGACCGCCACGACGAGCACGTCGATCGTCGCCCCGAGCCCGATCGTCGCCGGGTCGATGTGGCCGTTCCAGTAGGCGAACAGGACGCCGCCGATCGCGGCGATGAAGCTCGCGAAGCCGAAGGCGAGGGTCCGGTGCAGCGTGACGTTGTACCCCAGCGAGCTCATCCGCACGGGGTCGTCGCGGATGCCCTGCAGCGTGAGCCCGAACGGCGTGCGCGCGATGTAGCGCAGCAGCGCGTAGACCAGCAGGGCGAGCACGAGCGCCAGGTAGTACAGGCGGTCGGGGTGATGGTCGACGTTGCCGATGAAGCCGGGCGCCGGGATGCCGCTGATGCCGCCGAACCCCGACAGCGAGGTCACCTGGCCGAAGAACAGGTTGGCGATCACCGAGAAGGTCAGGGTGATCATCAGGAAGTAGATGCCGACGCTGCGGCTCGACAGCGCGCCGAACAGCAGGCCGAGCCCGATGGTGATCGCGAGCGCGACGGGGATCGCGGCCAGCGGCGTCCACCCCAGGTTCAGGCCCTTGGTGTTGCCGTTGGTCGTGAGGTTGCCGATCGCGAAGCCGGCGATGCCGTAGAGCGCGACCTGCGCGAGCGACACCATCCCGCCGTAGGCCGACAGGAAGATCAGGCTGGCGGCGACGATGCCCAGGAAGAGCATCTGCGTGAGCAGCGTCCCGATCCAGTAGGTGTTGAAGATCAGCGGGGCCAGGATCGCGATCGCGACGAGCACCGCCGCGGTGCCGCGATCCAGCGACGCCGTCGGCCGGCGGGCGCTCACGCCGGGCGCCCGTAGAGTCCGAGGGGCCGCACGGCGAGCACGATCGCCAGCAGGACGAACGTGAAGATGATCGAGTAGAAGGTGTAGTCGGCCGGCAGGTAGGCGGCGGCGAAGTTCGTGGTGAGCCCGAGCAGCAGCGCGCCGATCGCGGCGCCGCCGAGCGAGCCCATGCCGCCGATGATCACCACGACCAGCGAGTTGAGCAGCCAGTTGGCGTCGACGCCGGGCGCCAGGCTGGCGAACGAGCCGCCGATGACGCCGCCGACGCCGGCCAGCGCCGAGCCGACGAGGAAGGCGATCGCGAAGGTGAGCTGGATGTTGATGCCCATCGCCGAGACCATCGCGCGGTCGTCGACGCCGGCCCGGATGACCATGCCCGTGCGGGTCTTCTTCAGCCACAGCCACAGACCCAGGCCGATGGCCAGCCCGATGCCCGCGATGACCAGGCGGGTCAGCGTGTACTGCACCCCGGCCACGTGGAGGTTCACGAACTTGTCGAACGTCCCGGGCCAGGCGATGTCCTGCGCGACGCCGCCGAAGTGGGCGAGCATCTGGTCGGCCATGATGATCGACACGGCGATCGTGATGAGCGCCTGGCGCAGCTCCTGGCCCTGGTTCCAGCGGATGAAGAGCTGCTGCATGAGCAGCCCGAGGCCGGCGACCGCCGCCGCGCCGGCGATCAGCGGAAGGACCCACTGGAACAGGCCGACCTGGCTCGAGCTGAGGCCGAAGGACCCGCCTTCGCCGACCTGCCCGCGCTGGACCTTGAGCGCGATGTAGCCGCCGAACAGGAAGAACGCGCCGTGGGCCATGTTGACCACGCGCATCAGGCCGAAGATGAGCGTGAAGCCGCTGGCGACCACGAAGTACAGCGCCGCGGCCGTCAGCCCGTTCAGCAGCGTGATCAGGAAGTCCTTGGGGTCGCTGACCGCCGAGCCGAAGCTCGTCCCGTTGGCGATGAACAGCACCCAGATCACCGGGAAGGCGATCAGGACGACGAGCAGACCGCGGCCGACGAGGCGGGCGGTCCGGGAGCTGGCGAACGTCGCGAAGTCGGTCACTCGGGCGCGACCGTAACAGCACGGCTTGCATAGATGCAAGCTGTTATCGAGAATCGTTTGACGGTCCGTCGAGGCGCCGCTCCGGCGTCCCGCGCAGCGTGCCCGCGGGCGCCCTCAGGCGCTCAGGTACAGGCTCGCGGCGCGCGCCTCGGCGCTCTGCGGGCGCTCCTCGTCGAGCCGCGCGATCCGGGGGACGGCGGAGCGGTCGAGCGTGGTCACGTCGGGCCAGTCGACCTCGACGAGGTTGCCCGCCGGGTCGCGCAGGTACATCTGCACGGAGCCGTCGTTGAGCTCGCGGACGTCCGGCGCCCAGGCCTCGGCGTCGAGCAGGCCGAGCTCGCTGGCGACGCGGTAGGCGGCCTCGAAGTCGTCGACGTCGAAGCCGAGGTGATGGAACTCCGGGGCAGGCGTGTCGCGGAGGAACAGGTGCAGCTGCTGGTCGCCGAGCTGCAGCCATTCGACGCGGTGCTCGAAGTCCGGGCTGGGGACGCGGCGCATCCCGAAGACCTCGGTGTAGAAGCGCAGCGACGCCTCCATGTCGTAGGCATGGATGCTCACGTGCGTGAAGCGGGTGGCCCGCACCGGTCGCGACGCTACCGCAGCGCCGTCGCGCGTTCCAGGGCGAGCGCGGCGCCGAGGACGACCGCCGCGTCGCGGCCGGCGAGCTGCGTCTCGCCGAGGGCGATCGCCGGCCACCCGAGGTAGCTGAAGGCGCGCGTGTAGGCGGACAGCGCCACGCGGACCGCCAGCTCGTCGACGCCCGCCTGCGGCAGCTCGGCCAGGCCCAGCGTGGGCGAGAGCACGACGTCGGCGCCGACCTCCCGGGCCGCCGCGGCGCGCCACGCGCGCAGGGCGTCCCGCGCCCCGGCCACCGCGGCCGGGTCGAGGTCCTGCGCCCGCTCGAGCTTGGCGCGCACGACGGCGCCGTACTCGTCGCGGCGGCTCGGGAACGTCGCGCGGTGCGACGCCGCGGCGTCGGCGTAGAACACCGGCCACGTGTCGCCGTCCGGCACCGGGAGCACGATCTCCTCGACGCGGGCCCCGAGCGCCCGCAGCCGCTCGGCGTCCGCCAGCGCGCGCTCGTCGCGCGCCCCGGCGCCGTCCCCGGGCGCCAGCGCCGGGTACGCCACCAGGACGCCGACCCGCAGGCCCTCGACGCGTGGCGGGGGGACCGGCGTGCCGGTGAGCACCGAGTACGCCAGCGCGCAGTCCTCCGCGGTGCGCGCCATCGGCCCGACCGTGTCGAAGCTCGCCGCCAGCGGGAACACGCCCTCGACGGGCACGGCCCCGAGCGGCGGCTTGAGGCCGACGACGCCGCAGGCGGCCGCGGGCAGCCGGACCGAGCCGCCGGTGTCGGTCCCCAGCGCCAGCGGGACCATGTCCGCGGCCAGCGCGGTGGCGTTGCCGCCGCTCGAGCCGCCGGCGATGCGCCCGGGACGCCGCGGGTTGGCCATGTCGCCCCAGTGCTCGTTCTGCCCGCAGACGCCCCACGCGAACTCGTCGGCGTTGGCCTTGCCGACCACGACGGCGCCCTCGGCCTCCAGCGCGGCGACCGCCGGCGCCGTGCGCGCCGGGACGTGGTCGCGGTGGATCGACGAGGCGTAGGTCGTCCGGATCCCGGCCGTGTCGATCAGGTCCTTGACGAGCAGCGGGACGCCGGCCAGGCGGCCGCGCACGCCGGCGCGCGCCCGCTCCAGCGCGCTCTGCTCGCACAGCGTGATGACGGCGTTGAGCTGCGGCTGCGCCGCCAGGCGCTCGAGCGCGTCCGCCACCACGTCCTCGGCGCGCAGCTCGCCCGACCGGACGCCCGCGGCGATCGCGGCGGCGTTCATCGGTCCACTTCCCCGCGATGTTCGCGCAGCGAACTCGCACTGCCGGCGCCAGCCGGCACGCGATGTTCGCGCAGCGCGACGTTCGCGCAGCGAACTCGCACTGCCGGCGCCAGCCGGCACGAACTCGCAATGCTTCGGCGCAGCCGGAGCACGTTCACGGCGCCACGTGCGCCACGGCCTCGACCTCCAGGCGCGCGCCTTCGACGGCGAGGCGGCTGACCTCGACCAGCGTGCTCGCCGGGCGGGCGGCCCCGAAGAACTCCTGGCGCACCGGGTTGATGCGCGGGCGGTCGTCGA
>JAICJK010000098.1 GCA_025928415.1 Solirubrobacteraceae bacterium
ATCGTCACGTTGTCCTGCACGGTCGGATGGCGCTTGCCCGACGCGAAGCCCGTGCCGCCGAGCGTGACGCCCTGGTAGAGCGTGACGTCCGTCCCGATCTCCGCCGTCTCGCCGATGACGACGCCCATGCCGTGGTCGATGAACAGGCCGCGGCCGATGCGCGCGGCCGGGTGGATCTCGATGCCGGTGACCGCGCGCGTGGCCAGCGCGATCGCGCGCGGCAGGAACGGCACGCCGGCGCCGTGCAGCATGTGGGCGACCCGGTGGGCCAGCAGCGCGTGGACGCCGGGCCACGCGGCGAGGACCTCGAGGGAGGAGACGCCGCGCGCCGCCGGGTCCCGGTCGCGGGCCGCGGCGAGGTCCCGGCGGACCTCCTTGGCGACCCGCGCCAGCGTCCCGAGGCCGAGCATGCGCACTACGGTACCGAGTGCCATGCACGGCCCCCGCGTCCTCATCCTCCACGGCTGGCAGGGGTCGGGACCGGAGCACTGGCAGACCTGGCTGGCCGGCGAGCTGCGCGCGGCGGGCGCGGCGGTGCGCTACCCCGATCTGCCGGCCTGCGACGAGCCGTGCCCCGACCGGTGGGCCTCCGCGCTGCACGGCGAGCTCGCCGGCCTGGCCGGCGACCCCGGGGCCGAGCGCGTGGTCTGCTGCCACTCGCTGGGCTGCGTGCTGTGGCTGCGCGAGGCGGCGCGCATCGCGCCGCCGCACCGCGTCGAGCGGGTCGCGCTCGTGGCGCCGCCCTGCCCCGGGGCGAAGGTCCCCGAGCTCGCCGGCTTCTTCCCGAGCGGCGCCGACCGGGCCACCGTCGCGGCGGCGGCGCAGACGACGCGGCTGGTGTGCTCGGACGACGACCCGTACTGCCCCGGCCTGGGCGCGCGCCACCACTGGGGCGCGCCGCTCGGCCTGCCCGTCGACGTGCTCGCGGGCGCCGGCCACATCAACGCGGAGGCGGGCTTCGGCCCGTGGCCGGCGATGCGCGCGTGGGCGCTCGGCGAGGTCGCGACGCTGCGCTGAGCCGGTCTGCCGGCGACGCGCGCGCGCCCGGACGCTAGGACGCGAAGAACGGCAGCGACACGTACCGCTCGCCGCCGTCGGGCAGCACGACGAGGATCCGCTTGCCCGCCGACTCCGGCCGGGCGGCGACCTTGAGCGCCGCCCACAGCGCCGCGCCGCACGAGAGGCCTCCGAGGACGCCCTCGACCCGCGCGACGCGGCGGGCGGTCTCGATCGCCGCGTCGTCCGGCACGGCGATCACCTCGTCGAGCAGCTCGACGTTCAGCACCGGCGGGACGAAGCCGGCCCCGATGCCCTGGATGCGGTGCGGGCCCGGGGCGCGCCCGGACAGCACCGCGCTGGTCTGCGGCTCACAGCCGACCACGAGCAGGGCCGGGTTGCGCTCCTTCAGGTACTCCCCCGCGCCGGTGATCGTGCCGCCCGTCCCGACGCCGCAGACCAGGACGTCCACGTCGCCGTCGAGCTGCTCCCAGATCTCCGGCCCGGTCGTGCGGCGGTGCGCCTCCGGGTTGGCGGGGTTCGCGAACTGGTCGGGCAGCCACACGTGCGGGGACTCCGCGAGCGCGCGCGCCGCGTTGACCGCTTCGTCCATCCCCCCCATCGACTCGACCATCTCCACGCGCGCGCCGTAGAGCCGCAGCAGCGCCTCGCGCTCGCGGCTCATCCCCTGCGGCAGGGTCAGCACGAGGTCGTAGCCCTTGGCCGCGCAGACGAACGCCAGCGCGATGCCGGTGTTGCCGCTCGTCGCCTCGACCACGGTGCTGCGGCCCGGCTCGATGCGCCCCTCGGCCTCCGCGGCCTCGATCATCGCGACGCCGATCCGGTCCTTGACGCTGCCGCCCGGGTTGAGCACCTCGAGCTTGCCGAAGACCTGCACGCCCTCCGGCGCCAGGCGCCGCAGCTCCACGACCGGCGTGCGCCCGACGAGCTCGGAGACGTTGGTCGGGATCCGGCGCATCGGCGCAGCACCATAGCCGCGCCCACGGCCGGTGCCCCGGCGCGACGCCGCGTCGCGCCTCGAGGAGGCGTTCGCACGGGATCGCGGACGCGAGGCTCCACAGTTGGCCGCGCCCCGCCTGGCACCCCGCCGACCGCGCTAGGACTGATGGTCCTGAGTCGCGGAGTCCCGGCCACGTGCCGGGGCTCCCCTTTGCTTCGGGTGGCACGACGCACGAGGCCGGCGCAGCAGGGGCAAGGTCGGGCCCCGCCGGACGGGGAGACCCGGTGGGGCCCGCGCCGGCGCGCGGTCCGGCCGGGACACAGCGGCCCCGCGTGCCCCACCCTGGCATGCTGCCCGTCTCATGCGCGCCCACCACGTCCACGTCCGGCGGGACTTCGACCTCCCGGTCGCCGAGCTCTTCGACCACCTCGCCGAACACGAGAACCTCGCGGCGGTCTTCGGCGCGCGCGTGGAGCGCCTGCGCGACGGCGACCCGGAGCGCAACGGCGTGGGCTCCTGCCGCCGCCTGCACGCGCCCGGCCTCCCGGCCTTCGAGGAGACCGTGACGCAGTACGTCGCGCCCGAGCTGATCGTCTACCGCATCACGAAGGGCGCGCCGCTGGACGACCACGAGGGCGTCATGCGCTTCTCCGCCCGGCCCGGCGGCGGCTCGCACCTCGACTACGACATCCTGCTCGCGAGCCGGATCCCCGGGCTGGCGCCGCTCGTCAAGCTCGTGCTCACGGCGCGGGTGAAGCGTGGGCTGGCAGCGCTGGACTGAGGCGGGGCAGACCCCGAGGCGGCCCCGCCCCGGGCGCGCGCGTCGCATCGGCGGCGTGCTGGCCGCGGTGATCGTCGCCGCGTTCCTCGTCTGGGGCGTCGCAGGTGGCTGGTCCAAGGCCGCCGACTACCCCTGGCGGCTGGATCCGTGGGCGCTGGCCGGCGCGGTCGTCGTGCTGATGCTGTTCTACCTCGCCTGGGCGGCGGGCTACGTCGCCCTGCTCGAGCTGCTGTCCGGCCGCCGCCTGGCCCGCCGCCGCTTCACGTCGATCTGGGCCCGTTCGCTGCTCGGCCGCTACGTCCCCGGCAACGTCCTCATGGTCGCAGCCCGCGTGGTCCTCGGTCGCGAGGCCGGGGTCTCCGGCCAGGTGTCGCTGGCCGCGAGCGTCTACGAGCAGGTGGCGATGCTCGCCACCGCCGCGCTGGCCGCGGCCGCGTTCCTGGTCTGGGAGGGACGACACCTCTCGCCGCTCTTCTGGTCGGTGCTCGTCGTCCCGCTCGGGCTCGTGCTGCTCGACCCCGCGGTGCTGCGGCGCGTCGCCGGCGTGTTGCAGGCACGCTTCGGGCGCTCGATGCCGCTCGTGCTCCTACCGCGGCGTCAGGTCGCCGCGCTGATCGGCTGGTTCGCGGTGACCATGGCGCTGCTGGCCGTGGGCACGGGCCTCGGGGTACGCGCGGTGGCGGGCTCGAGCCCGGGGAGCATCGCGTTCCTGGGGCTCGGCTTCCTCCTCGCCTGGGCGGCTTCGATGGTCGCGTTCGTCTTCCCGTCGGGCCTGGGGCTGCGCGAGGGCGCCTTCGCCCTCGTGCTCGCCCGCCACCTGCCCGGACCGGCGGCGGTCTCGCTGGCGGCGGCCAGCCGGCTGCTCGTCACGGCGGTCGAGCTCGGCGTCGTGGCGACGCTGGCCGCGCTGGGCCGTGCCGCACCCGCTCGGCCCGAGGCGCCCGTGACGCCGGGCGACTGACGACGCTCAGTCGAGGTACGCGGACCGGTCGGCCGCGCCGGCGCCGGGGCGCACCGCCGGCTCGATCCGAGCAGGCTCGGCGCCCTCGACGGTGCGCTCGATGAGCTGAGTGCTCGTGCGGGCCCCCCGGACGTCCTGCCGCGTCGCGGCGATCATCTCGCCCACCAGCCCGAGCGTGAAGAGCTGGATGCCGGCCACGATGAGCAGGATCCCCAGGAGCAGCAGCGGCCGCGTCCCGATCGCGGCCCCACCGATCTTGAGGACCGTGAGGTACGCGCACACGACGAGCCCGAGGGTCATGGACAGCAGCCCGATGCCGCCGAACAGGTGCAGCGGGCGGTACTGGTAGCGGCCGATGAACAGGACGCCCAGGAGGTCCAGGACCCCGCGGGCATAGCGCTCGGGCCCGAACTTCGACCGGCCATGGGGACGGGCGCGATGGTGCACGGGCAGCTCCGCCACGCGCCAGCCGCGCTGATAGCCCAACACCGGGATGAAGCGGTGTTGCTCCCCGTAGAGCTCGAGCGCCCGGATCGCCGGGCCGCGATAGGCCTTGAAGCCGCAGTTGACATCGTGCAGGGGGACGCCGGACAGCCGCGCGGTGAGCGCGTTGAAGACGCGGGAGCCCCAGCGTTTGAACGGGGGGTCGCGGCGCGTCTGCTTCCAGCCCGAGACGACGTCGTAGCCCTCGTCGAGCTTGGCGAGCAGCGCGGGGATCTCCGCAGGATCGTCCTGCCCGTCGCCGTCCATCGTGATGACGACCGCCCCGCGGCTCTGGTCGAAGCCGGCCCGCAGCGCGGCGGACTTGCCGAAGTTACGTCGCAGGCGCACGAGACGGACGCCCTCCCGAGTCCTCGCCAGGCGCTCGAGGACCTCGGTGGTGCCGTCGATCGACCCATCGTCGACCCAGACGACCTCCCACGCCAGACCGGTGCGAGCGCACCCGTCCTCGACCTCCTCGAGCAGCGCCTCCAGGGACTCCCGCTCGTTGTAGACCGGGATCACGACCGAGATGTCCACCTCCGGTCCGCCCGGCGACGCAGCCCGCGGAGGGGCGACCGCGTCGAGGGAGCCACTGGAGTCCACGGCGCGGACCATAACCGGGCGTGCCGCGGCACGCCAGGCGCCAGGTAGGGTGGCGCGCATGCCCGTGCAGCCCTCGACCGGTCGCTTCGGCCAGGTGACGGACAACGAGGCCAAGTACAGCGAGGCAGCCGGGGTCGAGCGGCGTCTGCTGGCTCGCTTCCGGGCGCGGGTGCTGGCCCAGGCGCGGCCGCTGGCGCCGCGCCGCGTGCTCGACGCGGGGTGCGGCGAGGGTCATGTGACGGCGTGGCTCGGCTCGGCATTGGACCACAGCGAGGTGACGGGGGTCGACGGACGGGCCGAGGCGCTCGTGGCCTTCCGGGCGCGCAACCCGAACCTGCGCGCCGAGGAGGGGGACCTCGCCGCCCTCCCGTTCGACGACGACGCCTTCGACCTCGTGGTCTGCACCGAAGTCCTCGAGCACCTACCCGATCCTGCGGCGGTCCTGCGCGAGCTCGGCCGGGTCAGCGCCGGCCACCTGCTGCTCACGGTCCCCCATGAGCCGTTCTTCCGGACGGGCAATCTCCTCGCCGGGCGCTACGCCTCGCGCCTGGGATCGACGCCCGGTCACCTCTCGACCTGGGGCCGGCGGGGCTTCCTGCGCGTGGTCGCCTCCGAGCTCGAGCCGGTGCGCTGGTTCTCGGCGTTCCCCTGGCAGGGCGTGGTGGCCAGGCCGCGGATGGACGGCGGCGGGCTCGGCGCGGCCTGACCGTGGCGGCTTTGCACAGCTTTCTCGGCGAACACATCTGCATGGCTGCCCGAGATTCCTCACGCGACGGGCCATGTGAAAAGCTTGTGTCATATGCAACGGAAGCTGAGCGAGCGCGGCACACGAGGGCATCTGAGCTACGAGCGGGCCTTGGCGGAGCTCGCGCGCGAGCACGCCAGCGATGGCGGCTTGCCGCGCGCCCGCCGCGCAGTCGCTCCTTCGGCGGCCCCCACGGTGGGCGCCTTGCGCGCGCTCGCCGACGTGGCCGTCAAGCCGCGGGTCTGAGGACCACACGGCCGACGCGGGCCCGCACGCCCTTGGCGCCGCCGGCGGCCACATCGCCCCGGCCCTTGGATAGCGTTGGCCATGGGCAACCGGCACCGCGATCCATCCACCGAGACCGCTCGGCGCATCAGCGATCTCCTGCGCGCCCCGGCCGGCGCCGTTGACCTGCGCGGCGTCGACGCGCGCGCCACCCCCGGCTTCGAGGGCGGCAAGGCCGGCGCCGCCGAGCGGCGGCCGGCGCTCGCGGCGCGCCTGTCGACGCTGCAGGAGCAGCTCTACGCCGAGGGCCGCCATGGCTCGGCGCGCAGCGTGCTGCTCGTCCTGCAGGGCATGGACACCTCGGGCAAGGGCGGCACCGTGCGCCACGTCGTCGGCCAGGTCGACCCGGGAGGCGTCCACGCCGCGTCGTTCGGCCCCCCGACCGCGGAGGAGCTGCGGCACGGCTTTCTGTGGCGCGTGCGGCGCCGCCTCCCCGCTCCCGGGCAGCTCGGCGTCTTCGACCGCTCGCACTACGAGGACGTGGTGGCCGCGCGCGTGCGCGGGACCGTCGACCGCCGGACGTGGTCGCGCCGCTATGCGGCGATCAACCGCTTCGAGGCCGAGCTGACCGCGCGCGGGACGCGGATCGTCAAGTGCTTCCTGCACATCTCCGCCGCCGAGCAGCGCGAGCGGCTCCTGGCCCGGCTCGACGACCCGGACAAGCACTGGAAGTTCGACCCCGCGGATCTCGACGACCGCGAGCGGTGGGAGGAGTACCTCGTCGCCTACGGCGAGGCCATCGAGCGCTGCAGCACCGACGCGGCCCCCTGGTACATCGTGCCCGCGGACCGCAAGTGGTACCGCAACCATGCCGTCACCCAGCTCCTGATCGAGCAGCTCGAGGAGCTGTCGCTGCGCTGGCCGGAGGGGTCCTTCGACGTGGCCGAGCAGCGCGAGCGGCTGCTCGCGCTGCCGTGACGGCCCGCGGCGCGCGGGCGGCTACCTCCGCTTGGCCTTGTGCTTGGCCTTCGCCTTGTGCTTGGCCTTGTGCTTCGGCTTGGCCTTGTGCTTGGGCTTCGGCTTGGCGAGCCTGACCGTCCTGGTCGCCGTCGCGGTCGACACGTTGCCCGCGGTGTCCTTGGCCGTCACGGTCACCGACGCCTTGGCCAGCGCGCCCGCGTACTTCTTCGCGATCGCCTTCGGGATCGCGATCTTGATCGGCAGCGCCTGACCCGGAGCGACGGTCGCCACGGCCGGGGCCAGCTTGACCACGACCTTCTTCGGCTTGCGCTTCTTCTTGTGCTTGTGCTTCGGCTTGGGCTTGCGTGCCGCCTGCGCGCGCGTCGACGCCTTCTTCGTCGCGGCGGGCGGGGTGATCGTCAGCGTCGACACGCTGGTGACCGTCGCCGGCGAGTCGCAGTCGACGCTGATCACGAGCGGCTTGCCCGCGCCGCCGGTGCCGCCCGGGCGGTCCCCGGTGACCTTGACGGCGCACTTGGGCGGGACCTGGTCGACGAACGTCGCCTGCGCGGAGGCCTGCGGCTCGTTGCCCTCCCGGGTCCCGTTGTTGTTGAGGTCGACGTAGGCCACGATCGTGTCGAAGCCCGCGTTCGTGCCCGGGTCGGTGATCGCCGCGTTTCCGGCGGCGTCGATGACGGCGGTGGCGCTCACCGGGTTGACGCCGACGATCGTGGAGCGCAGCGGCTTGCCCGTGAACGGCGTGCCCGCGGTGTCCTTGGCCGTCGCCACGATCGTGATCGGCACGCCCTGC
This sequence comes from Solirubrobacteraceae bacterium, assembly GCA_025928415.1. Lineage (GTDB taxonomy): Bacteria > Actinomycetota > Thermoleophilia > Solirubrobacterales > Solirubrobacteraceae > Paraconexibacter. The sequence goes on from JAICJK010000098.1 coordinate 7,527, forward strand.
GGCGCGCCCGCGTTGGTCTGGTCGAACTGCAGCGCCGCGGGCGCAGCGGTCCGGACCGTGAACGCGTAGCTCGACGTCGCGCCGTCGGCCAGCGGCGCGGTCAGCGCCTGGTCCCACTCGACGCCGCCGGCGTTGTCGACGTTCTCGCCGAGCACCGAGTCGTCGAACGTCGCCGCGGTCGCGGTCGCCGCCTGCTCGATGCG
>JAICJK010000151.1 GCA_025928415.1 Solirubrobacteraceae bacterium
ACGCGTCGCCGGACGCCTTCAACTACCGGCCGATCCTCGGCGGGCCGCCGGCGCTGCCCGGGAACCCGAGCACGACCGCCCAGGCCGGGGCGTACGTCAGCTTCGACACGCGGCGCGATCGCGCCGTCGAGGTCCGGGTCGGCGTGTCGTTCGTCAGCGTCGCGGGCGCGCGCGCCAACCTGCGCGAGAGCGCGGGCGCCACGGTCGCTGCCGTGCGCGCGAGAGCGCGCCGGACCTGGCGCCGGACGCTCGATGCCGTGCACGTCGACGGCGGGCGCCGCGACGACCGGCGCATGTTCGCCACCGCGCTGTACCACGCGCTGCTCGAGCCGAGCGTGTTCTCCGACCGCGACGGGCGCTACCGCGGCATGGATGGGCGCATCCACCGGGCCGGCCGCGGCGCGCACTACACCGACGTCTCGGGCTGGGACGTCTACCGCGGGCAGCTGCAGCTCGTCGCGATGCTCGACCCCGCGCGCGCGGCGGCGATCGCCGCCTCGCTCGTCGACGACGCGCGCCAGAGCGGCTGCCTGCCCCGCTGGCCGTTCGCCGGCCATCAGACCAACGTGATGGTCGGCGACCCGTCCTCGCCGATCATCGCCTCGACCTACGCGTTCGGCGCGCGCGCCTTCGACGCGCGCGCCGCCCTGCGGGCGATGGTGCGCGGTGCGAGGAAGCCCTGCCACACGCGCGACGGCGACTACACCGAGCGCGAGGCGCTGAGCGACGTCCTGCGGCTGGGCTACGTGCCGCACGACCTGAACGTCGGCGTCGCCGCCCACACGATCGGCGCCCGCGACCAGCCGTGGGGCGACGTGTCCACGACGCTCGAGTACGCGATCGCCGACTTCGCGATCTCGCGCCTGGCGCGCGAGCTCGGCGACGACGCCACGGCCCGCGCGTTCGCCGCTCGCGCGCGGGACTGGCGGCTGCTCGTCGACCCGGCGACGCGGACGATCGCCCCCCGCCTGGCGGACGGCGCCTTCGCGCCCGCGCCGGGCCCGAGCAGCGACGACGGCTACGTCGAGGGCAGCTTGGCCCAGTACGCGTGGCTGGTGCCGCAGGATCCGGCGGGCCTGTTCGCCTCGATGGGCGGCCGGGCCGCCGCCCGCGCGCGACTCGACGCGCTGTTCGCGGGCCTGAACGGCGGCCCGCGCTCGCCGGTGGCCTTCCTGAGCAACGAGCCCACACTCGGGACGCCGTGGCTGTACGACTGGCTCGGCGCGCCGCAGCGAGCGCAGGCGGTCGTCCGGCGCGCGCTGCTGCAGCTCTACCGGCCCACGCCGGCCGGCATGCCCGGCAACGACGACGGCGGCGCGATGAGCGCGTGGTGGGTCTTCGGCGCGCTGGGCTTCTACCCCGCGGTCCCCGGCACGGACCTGCTCGCGCTCGGGAGCCCGCTGTTCCCGCGGGCGACGATCCGCCTCCCGCGCGGCACGCTGGCGCTCGACGCGCCGCGGGCAGCGCGCGGGCGGCCCTATGTCCGCCGGCTGCGGGTCGGCGGCCGCGAGCACGGCGCGCCGTGGCTGCGCTTCGCCGACATCGCCGGCGGAGGGACGCTGCACTGGGACCTCGGCAGCACGCCGTCCTCGTGGGGGAGCAGCCGCGCCGCGGCCCCGCCGTCGTTCCCCTGACGGGCCGCGCCCGGAGATAGGGTCGGCCGCGACCGTCCGTGAGGAGAGCCGTGCGCAAGTCCGCATCCCTGGTGGCCGTCGCCGCCGCCCTGATCGCGCCGGCGAGCGCCGTCGCGGCCACGCCGGCCGAGCGCGCGAGCGCGCTGGTGGCCCAGATGACGCTCCCCGAGGAGCTCTCGCTGGTCGGCAGCGGCGTGGACGGCGTCCCCCGACTCGGGGTCCCGCCGCTGCTGTTCACCGACGGCCCGAACGGGGTGGGCGAGGACGCCAAGGACGTGACGTCGTTCCCGAACGCGGTGAACATCGGCGCGTCGTTCGACCCCGGCCTCGCGCGCCGCTACGGGGAGGCCCTGGGCGCCGAGGCCGCCGCGAGCGGCAGGAACCTCATCGGGGCCCCGACGATCAACATCGTCCGCACGCCGCTGTGGGGCAGGGCGGCGGAGACGCTGGGCGAGGACCCGTTCCTCACCAGCTCGCTGGTCGTGCCGGAGGTCCGGGGCATCCAGAGCCGGCGGGTGATCGCCCAGGTCAAGCACTACGCGGCCAACAACCAGGAGGTCGGGCGCTTCGGCCCGACGCTCGGCGCACCCGGGGTGGACGTGCAGGTCTCCGACCGCGCGCTGCACGAGATCTACTACCCGGGCTTCCGGGCCGCGGTCGGCCCCGGCGGCGCGGCCTCGGTGATGTGCTCCTACAACCGCATCGACGGCACGCAGGCGTGCGAGAACGCCAAGCACCTCGCGCAGCTGCAGGCCTTCGGCCTGCAGGGCTTCGTCGAGCCGGACGCCACCCTGGCCGTGCGCGACGTGCCGGCCGCCGCGCGCGCCGGCGTCGACAACTTCCAGCTCGGCAGCCTGGCCAGCGCATCGGCGGGCGTCGCCGGCGGCCAGGGCCGCGCGGAGGTCAAGGTCCTCGCCGACGCCGTCGCGAGCGGGAAGCTGCCGCGCAGCGTCATCGACCAGAGCGCGCGCGACATCCTGATCGCCATGGACCGCGTCGGGCTGCTGGACCACCCGGCGGTCGCCGAACGGCGGTCCCCGAGCACCGCCGCGCACCGCGCGCTGGCCACGGACATCTCGACGCGGGCCACCGTGCTGCTGAAGAACCGCGGCCAGGTGCTGCCGCTGCCCGCCCGGACCCGCTCGATCGCGGTCATCGGGCACGACGCCGGCGCCGACACGCAGACCGAGGAGAACGGGTCGCCCGCCGTCGTCCCCGGCCGGCCGGTGATCACGCCGCTGGCCGGCATCCGCCGCCGCGCGCCGCGCGGGACCCGCGTCGCCTACGCGCCCGGCACCAAGGGCGTGGTCGCCCTCCCGGTCGTCCCGTCGAGCGTCCTGACCCCCGCGTCCGGCGGTGGGCAGGGCCTGTCGGGGGCCTACTACGCGGGCACCGGCTTCGCGGGACAGCCGGTCCTGACGCAGAACGTCGCGTCGATCGACTTCGCGAGCCCCGAGAAGGCCCCGCTCGCGCCGATCCCCGGCACGAAGGCGAGCTCGGCGCGGTGGACCGGCACGCTCGACCCGCCGACGACGGGTCGCTACCGCTTCTCGCTCGCCGTGTCGGGCGCGGCGAAGCTGACGATCGACGGGCGCGAGGTCATCTCGGCGAACGCGGAGTTCATCGGCGGCGGCGCGACGTTCCCGGGCGGGCCGCCGATCACCGCGCAGGGCGGTGTCGTCCTGCGCGCCCATCACCAGGTCCCGATCGCGGTCGAGTACTCCACCGCCGTGTCGATCGCCGGCGCGGAGCTGCACCTCGGCTGGGAGCCGCCGCACCCGTCGGCCATCCGGCGCGCGGCGGCGACGGCCCGGCGCGCGAGGGTCGCCGTCGTGTTCGCCGACGACCGCACCAGCGAGGGCATGGACCGCGACTCCCTGGCGCTGCCCGGCGACCAGGACCGGCTGATCGAGGCGGTCGCCGAGGCCAACCGGCACACGGTCGTCGTCCTGCACACCTCCGGGCCGGTGCTGATGCCGTGGCGCAACAGGGTCGCCGCGATCGTCGAGGCCTGGTACCCGGGCCAGATGAGCGGCCGAGCGATCGCGCGGACGCTGTTCGGCGACGCCGACCCCTCGGGCCGCCTGCCCGTCACCTGGCCGGCGAACGCCGGGCAGGGCCCGACCGCGACGGCCGCGGCGTACCCCGGCATCGACAACGCGGTCTCCTACAGCGAGGCCCTGCTGGTCGGCTACCGGTACTACGACCAGACGCGCCAGCGGCCGCTGTACCCGTTCGGCTACGGGCTGTCGTACACGACGTTCAGGCTGAGCAGGCCGCGCATCGCCAGGAAGGGCGCGGGCAGCTTCGACGTCTCGGTGCGGGTGCGCAACACCGGCCGCCGCGCGGGCGCGCAGGTCGTCCAGGTCTACGTCGGGGACCCGGCCGGGTCGGGCGAGCCGCCGCGCCAGCTCAAGGCGTTCGCGCGGGTGGCGTTGCGGCCCGGCCGCAGCCGGACCGTCAGGCTCCGGCTCGACCCGAGCGCGTTCCAGGCCTGGGACGCGCAGCGCAGCGCGTGGACGACCCCCAGCGGCGCCTTCCGGATCTACGTCGGGACCTCGTCGCGCGACCTGCCGTACCGCCTGAGCTTGGCGCCCTGAGGCGCGGGGCCGCCGCGCCGCATCGCGCGGCGCGGCGGGCTGACCGCTACGGCGTCGCCGGGCGGTTGGCCAGCGCCTGGTAGGTGCGGCACGGCTCGCCGCGCAGGCCCGGGCACGGCGGCAGCCCCGTCGGGACGCTCACGCCCGGCACCACCGGCAGCACGAGGCTGGACGGCATCTGCAGCGAATGGGCGATCGAGACGGTGGCGGTGCCGGCCGGGTCGGTCTCGCCGAAGGACCAGATCGGCTGGTCGCCGTTCGGCGCGGCGATCGTCACCCGGATCCGCGAGCCGGCGCGGTAGGCGTGGCCCTCGTAGTAGAGGGGGATCGTCAGCGGGACGTAGCGGCCCGTGGGCATCGGCGCGACGTCGGACTGCCTGAGGCTCAGCACCGGCTCGAGCGGCGTGCTCTTGGCGGCGTCGAGCTTGCGCTCGTTCGCCCGCAGCCAGCCGCCCTGGACGAAGCTCTCCTTGCCGTCGGGCCTGACCTCGGTGATCGTCGCCTGGAGGTCGACGTTCGGCGTCGAGGAGCGCACCCAGAGCTTCACGGCGCCGGCGCCGATGACCGTGGTGCTGCCGGCCAGCGGGCTCGTCAGGTACGAGACGGCGCTGCCCGCCGGGTTCTGGGTCCACTGGTAGGGGGGATTCGCGGTCCACAGGCCGTTGGTGCCCGAGCCGGTGTCGCCGCTGAAGTCGGTCAGCGGGCGGGCATGGGCGTTCCAGGTGAACGCGTCGGCTCCCGGCCGCAGCGACGGGACGCTGCCCAGTGCGCCGCCGGACCCCAGGTACCACGTGCGGGCGGTCGTGCCGGGGATCGGGAAGCTCGGCCACGAGTGCTCGAAGCCGGGGGACGGGTAGCCGGGCTGCGGGCCGCCGGCGCCGTTGTCGAACAGCACCCGGACCTGCGGCAGCTGCTCGAAGGCCGTCTTGGCCAGCGCGTAGGTCGGCAGCAGCTGGATCGGGTCGGGCGGCATCGTGACGCCCGTGATCCCCATCGCCTCCTGGTAGATGACCGGCGCGGCGGCGTGGATCAGCGCGCCGCCCACGACCGGCGACTGCTGGGCGACGTACAGCTCGAGGAAGTCGTACCAGCGGTTGAAGGTCGCCGGGTCGAGCGAGTCGACGTGCGTGCCGTTGGTGAACGTGAACCACTTCTTCGACGTCCCGGTCATGTGCTCGGCGAGCGTCGGGCAGTGGCCGCCGGTCTGCTCGTCGGTCCACTGGCAGGCCATGAACACCGGCACGTTGATCTTGTTGACGAACGTGACCGGCGACAGCGGGTCGGCGACGGACGGCACGTAGTGCGAGTTGGCCCGGATCTTGGCCATCAGGTCGACGGCCTCGCCGTGCAGCGCCTGGTTGGCGGCGCACGTCGCGTCGCCGCCCTGGATGCGCTGGTAGGCCCAGCTCTGACCGCCGGTGGCCGACGCCGGCTGCGCGTCGTGCACGCGCTCCTCCGCCCAGTTCACCGCGAAGCCCGTGTTGAGGATGCCGCCCGGGTAGAGCGTCGTCTGCGTGTTGTCGATCACCGAGAACGGCGCGATGGCGGCGAGGCTCGGCGGCTGGGTCTGGGCGGTGAACAGCTGGCTGATGCCGCCGTAGGAGATGCCCATCATGCCGACCTTGTTGTGCAGGACCCACGGCTGTCGCGCGATGGTCTCGATCACGTCGTAGCCGTCGAGGTTCTGCAGCGGCTCGAAGAAGTCGTAGGCGCCGCCCGAGCAGCCGGTGCCGCGCATGTTGACGTCGACGACCGTGAACCCCATCAGGTTGGCCAGGACCGCGATGCCGTTCTGGGGGCCGGCCGGGTCGGCGTAGCCGTAGCCGGAGTACTCGATGAGCGTCGGGGTGGGCCCGGCGGTGACCGGCGGGAGCTTGATCCCGGCCGGGAGCGGCAGCGCGCTGGCCACGTCCGACGGCGGGTGCACGTCGATCGCCAGCTTGGTGCCGTCCCGGGTGGTCAGGTAGCCGTAGCCGCTGGCGGGGATCGACTGGTTGTAGATGTCGGTGCTCGGCGGGGCCGGCTGGTTCGTCAGCACGGTCAGCGGGGCGGACCGCGTCCCGTCCGCCGCGCGCACGGTGTAGCCGCTGCCCGGCGTGACGTTGCGGAACAGCAGGCCACCCTGCGCGTCGGCCTGCTGGGTGGCGACGGTCGTGCCGGCGGCGTTCAGCAGTGACATCTGCGCGGACGGCGCGAGGCCGGTCACGTAGACCTGCTCCGCGCTGCCGTGCGCGCTGAACGTGGTGGCGGCCGAGGCACCCGCCGCACAGACGAGCATCACCACCAGCGCCGCGATACCCCCATTGACCAAGACGCGCGAGCGATGCACGGCGGCGGCGGTACCCGCCGCTGCGGGTCGTGAAACGCGGGCGTTCAGTCTTGCC
>JAICJK010000065.1 GCA_025928415.1 Solirubrobacteraceae bacterium
CGGCATCGTCGTCGAGAGCGGCGCGTAGGCGGTCCAGCCCGCGGCGAACGAGCCGCCGGGGGCCAGGAAGCTCATCAGCATGATCACGCCGCCCAGGGGCAGCAGCCAATAGGACAGCGCGTTCAGGCGCGGGAAGGCCATGTCCGGCGCGCCGATCATCAGCGGCAGCACGAAGTTGGCCAGGCCTGCGAAGACCGGGATGACGAACAGGAAGATCAGCAGCGAGGCGTGGACGCTGAAGACGCCGTTGAACGTGTTCGAGTCCAGGAACTGGCGCCCCGGCGCGGCGAGCTCGGCGCGGATGAGCATCGCGAACAGGCCGCCGATGAACAGGTAGACGAACGAGTGCACGACGTACTGGACGCCGATGACCTTGTGGTCGGTGTTCGGCAGCAGGTAGCTCTTCCAGCTCTTCGCGCCGTGGCCCGAGTGGTCCTCGGGCCGCGTCGGCCGGCCGGCCGCCCAGTGGAACCAGTAGTCGAACAGGCCCAGCCCGATCAGGAAGAAGAACGGGACGACGATCAGCCCGACCGTCACGGCGGCCTCGCTGTCCCCGAACGGCCTGTCGTAGCCGAACAGCAGGCGCAGCAGCCCGTCGAACACCCAGGTGAAGACCACGCCGACCGCGATGAACGCGAGGGCGCGGGGCCAGCCGGCTTGACGCAGGGAAACGGGCATCAGGACAGCCTCACTTGCTCGAAACGTCGTGGAGGTACTTCACCAGGGCCTTGAGCTCCTGAGGGCTCAGGGTCTGGCCGTAGTTCGGCGGCATCACGCTGGCCGGGAAGCCCTTCGTGATGACCTTGTTCGGATCGACGATGTCCTGCTCGATCTGGGCCGGGCTCTGGCCCTTCAGGGCCTTCCCGAGGTCGGGCCCGACCGTGCCGGTCGCGCCGGCGGCGGCGAGCGTGTGGCAGGCCGCGCACGCGGCGGGCGTCCGCCCGTTGCCGTTGGTGAACAGCGCCTTGGCGTCGACCGCCGCAGCCTGTCCGCCGCCGCCGCCGCCCGCTGCCGCGCCCGCGGCCGCCGCGCCGCCCTGCGAGCGCTTGGCCAGCCAGGCGTCGAACTGCTTGGGCTGGACGACGCTGACCGTGCTGCGCATGTAGGCGTGCCCGAGGCCGCAGAGCTCGGCGCACACGACCGGGTAGGAGCCCAGGCGCGTGGGCGTCACGCGGTAGTGGCCGGTGATGCCGGGGACCGCGTCGAGCTTGACCCGGAAGGCCGGCACCCAGAAGTCGTGGATCACGTCCTTGGCGTGGATCGCGAAGCGGACCGAGCGGCCCTTGGGGAGCATCAGCTCGGTCGTGTCGAACGGCTTGCCGTTCGTGCCCGTGTAGCGGTAGGTCCAGGCGAACTGCTGGCCGGTGACGTCGACCTTGAGCTCGGGCTGCGCGGACTTGGCCGGCGCCTCCTCGATGTCGGTCAGCGTGATGTACGCGTAGGTGCACAGCGACACGAGGATCAGCGCGGGGATGGCGGTCCAGACGATCTCCAGGCGGGTGTTGCCGTGGATCGGCGGCCCGTCGATGTTCTCCTCGCCGGGGCGCATCCGGAACTTCAGGACGGAGAACAGGACCACCACGACCACCAGCACGAAGAACGGCACCGACACGATCACGAGGACGTCGTAGAGCGTGTCGATCTTCTTCGCCTGCGTCGAGGCGACCGGCGGGAACCAGTTGATGATCAGCCCGAGCGCGATGCCGATGGCCGAGGCCACCAGCCCGATGACCACCATCTGCATGATCGCCCGCCGGCCCACCGGCGGGCGTCGTTCCTCTCCCATGACCGCGATCCTAAGCCCGCGGATGGACACCATGCAACGCGCCCCGGGCCTGCGGGCGCTTTTCGGGGAGATTTCTCAGCCAGGGTGGAGGATTTGCGCTGCGACGGCGCTCAGGCCGCGGCGCGCGACGCGTCCGCGCGGGCCGCCAGGTGGCGCCGCGCGGCCCGGAAGTCCGACGGAGCGAGGCCGTGGCGCCGGCGGAACGCCTTGGCGAACTGGGCGGGCTGGCGGTAGCCCACGCGGCGGGCCACCTCGCGCACGGTGAGCCCGCGGGTCTGCAGCATCTCGGCCGCGCGGTCCATCCGCACGCCCGTCAGGTGCTCGCGGAAGGTCGTCTCGCCGATCTCGGCGTAGGCGCGCTGGAGCTGGCGCCGGGAGGAGGCCACCCGGCGCGCGATGTCGTCGAGCGAGAGATCGGAGGCGTACTCGTCGCGCACGATGCCCACCGCGTCTTCGAAGAGCGCCGTGCGATGGCGGATGGTGGCGGGACGCTGCATGTCCGATTCCTACGACCCGGATGGCCGTGGAGGATGACCTCGAGACCCCGGAGGTCCCCCGGAGCACCCATCCTGGCACACCGGCGCTCCGTTCCGTCGCAGTGAGAGGTACGATCGCGGCAATCGTTGCAAGTACGAGGGAGGGCGCGAGATCCATGCAGGTACGCGATGGGATGAGCACCGTGGTGCTGACGATCGGTCCCAGCCACACGCTCCGCGAGGCGGCGCGCCAGATGGCCGAGCGCCGCGTCGGCGCCGCCGTCGTGCTGGACCCCGACGGCCCCGGGCACGGGATCCTGACCGAGCGCGACGTCCTCCGGTCGATCGGCGCCGGGCACGACCCCGACGAGCAGCTCGTCGGCGACCACCTGACGTCCGACGTCGTCTTCGCGGCCCCCGACTGGTCGCTCGAGGAGGCGGCGGTGGCCATGGTCCGGGGCAACTTCCGCCATCTGATCGTGACCGAGGGCGGGGAGATCGCCGGCGTCCTGTCCGTGCGCGACGTCGTGCGCTGCTGGACGGACGACGGCGCCCTGTGCGACGTGCCGGAGTCCGCGCAGGCGCCCGCCGCCTGACCGGCCGCCGCGCGCGCCGCCGCGCGCTCTCAGTGGTGCTTGGACTCGACGGGCAGCGAGTCGAGCTCGCGGCGCGCGTCCTGGATCCAGCGGACGAGGACCACGAGCGCGAGGATCCCGCCGGCGATGACGAGGACCAGCGAGGTGGTGACGCCGACCAGCGCCACCGTGATGCCCACGGTGAGCAGCAGCGGCTGGAGCGACGGGCCGGGGAGGTGGATCTCCTCGCCGACGGGCGGGACGGGCTTCTCGCTCGGGCTCATGCGACGTAGATCAGCGCGGCGACGAAGGTCATGCCGAACATGAAGAGGCACACGGCGGTCACGATGAGGCCGGAGCGCACGTTCTTGCGGGCGAGCTGGCGATCCATGGTCCTGGGTTCCTTCTGACGGGTTTCAGAGCTTGACGTCGACCACCATCGCGACGAACAGCAGCGCGAGGTAGGCGAGGGAGAAGAGGTAGAGGCGCAGCGCGCTGCGACGGTCCGCGCGGCGCTGCAGCAGCACGGCGCCGCCGATGAACGCGCCGCCCAGCGGCAGCGAGGCGACGAGGTAGAACGCGCCCAGGCCCCCGGCGCAGAACGGCAGCTGCGACACCGCGTAGAGCAGCACCGAGTAGAGGAGGATCTGCCGGCGCGTCTCGGTCTCGCCGCGCACCACGGAGAGCATCGGGACGCCGACCTTGGCGTACTCCTCCTTCATGAGCAGCGACAGCGCCCAGAAGTGCGGCGGGGTCCAGAAGAAGACGAGCGCGAACAGGTAGAAGGCCAGCCACGACACGTTGCCGGTGACCGCGGCCCAGCCGACGAGCGGCGGGATCGCGCCGGCGGCCCCGCCGATGACGATGTTCTGCGGCGTGCGGCGCTTGAGCCAGATCGTGTAGACGCCCACGTAGCCGGCGAACCCGGCGAGCGACAGGGACGCCGCCAGCAGGTTGATCGTCAGGGACATCAGGACGAACGAGGCCGCGGCGAGCACGAGGCCGAACAGCAGCGCCGAGCGCGGCGCGACGCGGCCCGCCGGAACCGGGCGGTTGGCCGTGCGCGCCATCTGGGCGTCGATGTCGCGGTCGTAGTAGTGGTTGACCGCCCCGGCGCCCCCCGCCGACAGGTAGCCGCCCAGGCACGTGAGCAGGACCAGCGTCACCGACGGGCTGCCGGCGACGAGCATCGTCGTGACCGTCGTCAGCAGCAGGAGCGACTGGACCCGGGGCTTGGTCAGCTCCAGGTAGTCGGCGAGGACCTGGCGGACGCCGGTGCCCGAGGCCGGCGCGACCGCCGCTTGGCTCGTGGCCTCCATGGCCGGCGACCTTACCGCCTCGCCCCTAGACGGTGCCCTGGGTCTCGGGACCCATGGAGGCGACCGTCGCGGCGGGCTGGAGGGCGGCGAGGCGATCGGCCTGCCGGGCGACCTCGCGGCGGATGTCCTTCATCGGCTCCACCGAGCGGATGCGCGGGATCGTGTCGAAGTTGTTCACCGGCGGCGGTGACTGGGTGAACCACTCGAGCGTGTTGGCCTTCCACGGGTCCGGCCCGGCCACAGCGCCGCGCTTGAGCGAGCGCACGACGTTGATCACGATGACCCCGACGCCCAGGGCCAGGATGAACGAGCCGATCGTGGAGATGAGGTTGTAGAGCTCGAGGTGGCCGACGTCGGGGTACTCGTAGACCCGTCGCGGCATGCCGTCCAGGCCGATGGCGTGCTGGACGAAGAAGGTCACGTGGAAGCCGATCAGCACGAGCCAGAAGCTGAGCTTGCCCAGCGGCTCGCTCATCATCCGGCCGGTGATCTTCGGAAACCAGTAGTGCACTCCCGCGAAGACGGCGAAGACCGCGCCGCCGACGATCACGTAGTGGAAGTGGGCCACCACGAAGTAGGTGTCGGTGAGCTGCCAGTCGATCGGGAAGATCGCCACGAAGATGCCGGTGATCCCGCCGATGAGGAACGTCCCGATGAAGCCGACGCAGTACAGCAGCGGCGTGGTGAACTCGATCGTGCCGCGCCACAGCGTGCCGATCCAGTTGAAGATCTTCACCCCCGTGGGCACCGCGATGAGGAACGAGCTCATCATGAAGAACACCAGCACGACCGTCGGGCTCGGCGTGGAGAACATGTGGTGCGCCCACACGAGCAGCCCGAGGAAGGCGATCACCACGGTGGAGGCCGCGACGGCCTTGTAGCCGAAGATCGGCTTGCGGGCGAAGACCGGGATGACCTCGGAGATGATCCCGAAGCCCGGCAGCACCATGATGTACACCTCGGGGTGCCCGAAGAACCAGAACAGGTGCTGCCACAGCAGCGGACTGCCGCCGCTGGTCGGGTCGAAGAAGTGCGTCCCGAAGTGACGGTCGGTGAGCAGCAGGGTCACCGCGCCGGCGATCACCGGCAGCGCGAGGATCAGCAGGATCGCGTAGACGAGGATCGCCCAGACGAACAGCGGCAGGCGCCCCCAGCCCATGCCGGGGGCGCGCATGTTGGCGATCGTCGCGTAGAAGTTGATCGCGCCGATCAGCGACGACAGGCCGGTGAGGTGGATCAGGTAGATCCACGCGTCGACGCCGCCCGAGGGCAGGTAGGAGGACTCGGCCAGCGGCGTGTAGCACGTCCACCCGCACTCGGGCGGGGAGAAGAAGATCGACGCGTAGAAGACGACGCCGCCGGCGGCCAGCAGCCAGAAGGAGAGCGCGTTGAGCTTCGGGAACGCCATGTCCCGCGCGCCGATCATCAGCGGCAGCAGGTAGTTGCCGAACCCGGCCATCACCGGCACGACGAACAGGAAGATCATCGTCGTCCCGTGCAGCGTGAACAGCTCGTTGTACTTCTGCGGCGTCAGCAGCGTGTTGTCGGCCTGGCTGAGCTGCAGCCGGATCAGGAGCGCCTCGACGCCGCCCATGATGAAGAAGACGAACGTGAGGACCAGGTACATGATCCCGATCTTCTTGTGGTCCGTCGTGGTGACCCACGAGGTCCATCCCGTGCGCTCGGGACGCACGTCGTGCGCGGCGATCTGGGGGACCGCGGCGGAGGCGGCGGGGCGGGCGATCTCAGTGGTGGCCATGAAGTCCAGGTGGGTCGTGGCGGCGCCGGGGCGGCCTATTGTCCGTTGAGCTGGGCGTCGAGCTTCTTGCGCCCGGCCGCGGCGGTGTCGTCGGCCTGCGCGACGTCGGACTTGCGCTGGGCGATCCACTGCTCGAACTGCGCGGGCGTGACGGCCCGGACCCGGGCGATCATGTTCGCGTGGTTGCGCCCGCACAGCTCGGCGCACTGGCCGGTGAACACGGTGCCCTTGGCGAACGTGGCGCCGGCGAACTTGGCGGGGATCTTGAACCAGGTGTGGTTGGTGTAGCCGGGGACGGCGTCGAACTTGCCGCCGAGCTTGGGCACCCACCAGGAGTGCGCGACGTCCTGCGCGCGGATGTCCAGCGTCACCGTCGTGTCCGTCGGGACGACCATCTCCGTGTAGGAGAACGGGTTGTTCAGGGTGTTCGAGTCCCCGTCGGGGTAGGTGTAGCGCCAGATGTACTGCTGGCCGTTGACGGCGATCCGCAGCGACTTGCCGTTCGGCGGCTGGCGGTTGTCGACCTGCGCGGTCAGGATCGGCGCGCCCGCGGTCTGCAGCCCGCCGGGGCCCGAGTCGTCCGGGTTGCGGATGCCCGGGAGCTTGATGAAGGTGACGGTCGCGAGCACGACGAGGATGACGGCCGCGCCGATCGTCCAGCCGATCTCCAGGCGGGTGTTGCCGCGGATCTGGGCGGCCACGGCGCCCTTGCGCGCGCGGAACCTGAACAGCGCGTAGAGCAGGGCGCCCTCGACGCCGAAGAAGACCACGCCCGCGACGACGAGGACGATCACGTACAGGCTGTGGATGCGGTCGGCGTTGGGGGACCCGCCCGACTCCGGCGTCCAGAAGTTGGCGAACGCGGGCCCGGCGGCCGCGAGCGAGACGACGGTAACGGCGGCCAGCGCCAGCGCGAGGCGGCGCCGAGTGGTGGGGAACGGGCGGGGCGGGCGCAAGGCGGGCGGGATGATAGTCACGACGGCGCGGGAAGGCCGCGACCGCGGCGCGGGCGGGATCAGCGCCCCCCGAAGGCGGCCTGGCGCTTCTGCACGAACGCGCTGACGCCCTCGACGAAGTCGTCGGACGACGCCATCTCGCGCTGGATGGTCGCCTCGAGCTCGAGCTGGTCCTCCAGGCCGCGCTGCACCCAGGCGTTGAGCTGCCGCTTGGCGCCCGCGTAGGCGCGGGTCGGCCCCGCCGCCAGGCGCGCGACGAGCGCGTCGACCTCCCCGGCGAACGCCGCGTCGGGGTGCACGCGGTTGACCAGGCCCCAGTCGAGCGCCTGCGCCGCCGAGATGCGCTCGCCGAGCATCGACATCTCCAGCGCACGCGTCAGGCCCACGCGCGCGGGCACGAAGGACGACGAGCCGCCGTCGGGCACCAGGCCGATGTTCACGAACGCGAGCAGGAAGTAGGCCGACTCGGCGGCGACGACCAGGTCGGCGGCCAGCGCGAGCGACAGGCCGATGCCCACGGCGGGGCCGTGGACGGCGGCGACGACCGGCTTGGGCATCGCCCGCAGGCCGAGGATGATCGGGTGGTAGCGCTCCGTGAGGGCGCGGTACACGTCGGGCCGCCCGTCGGGGGTGCGCTCCTCCTCGGCGCTCATGTCCTTCAGGTCGGCCCCCGAGGAGAAGGCGCGCCCCGCGCCGGCCAGGCAGACGCAGCGCACGCCGGGGTCCTCGGCCACGCGCTCCACGGCGGCGCGCAGGTCGAGCCCGAGCTGCCGGTTCCACGCGTTCATCGACTCCGGCCGCGAGAGCTCGATGCGCGCCGCGGGCCCGTCGCGCAGCAGCGCGACCGTCTCGTAGGCGTGCTCGACCGCGTAAGAGCTCATGGCGCGCCATCCTATGGCCGCGGCGCGGATCGCTACGGTGGAGCGATGGCCCGTCCGCTCATCGGCATCTGCTCCGCCCTCGAGCCGGCGTCCTGGGGCGCCTGGTCGCAGCCCGCGCACCTGCTGCCCCACGAGTACGCCGACGCCGTGGCGCGCGCGGGCGGCCTGCCGCTGCTCGTGCCGCCGCCGCCGGAGGGCGAGGACGTCGACCCCGACGCGCTGCTCGACGCGCTCGACGGGCTCGTGCTCGCCGGCGGCGCCGACGTGGAGCCGTCCAACTACGGCGCGCCCAAGCACGAGCTGACCGTCGGCACGTGCCCGCCGCGCGACGACTGGGAGATCGCGCTGGTCCAGCGGGCGATCGCGCGCGACGTGCCCGTCCTGGGCATCTGCCGGGGCCTGCAGGTCCTCAACGTGGCGGCGGGCGGCACGCTGCACCAGCACCTCCCGGAGGCGGTCGGGCACGACGAGCACCGCCGGACGCTCGGGTCCTTCCAGAACTCCGAGCACGACGTCGCGCTGGAGCGCGGCTCCCTGGCCGAGCAGGCCGCGGGCGAGGCCGTGCACGAGACCAAGTCGCACCACCACCAGGGCGTCGACCGCATCGGCGACGGACTGGTCGTCTCCGGGCGCTCGGCGCTCGACGAGCTGCCCGAGGCCCTCGAGATGCCCGGCCGGCGGTTCGTCCTCGGCGTGCAGTGGCACCCCGAGGTCGACCACGCCAGCCAGGTGATCAGCGCGTTCGTGCGCGCAGCAGGCGGCCTGCCCGCCGCCGCGCCGGCGGCAGCTCCGTCCGCGTGAGCGCGAGCGCCGGCAGCCCGGCGTCCGCCGTGCTGGCGCGGTAGCGCTCCATCTCCCGCGGGCCCAGGCGCGCGAAGCCGCGCTCGACCCGGCCGCCGTACTCGCGGGAGACGACGGCGCTGCCGGCCTCGCGGCCCGCCCGGGCGCGCGCCCGCCCCTCCGCCGAGCCGACGTAGGCCCAGACCCTCCCTGCGGCGTGCGCCACGAGATCGGTCACGTCGACGCGCTCGTAGTTGCGCTCGCGGGCGTCGAGCGCGGCGAGCATGCGCGGGGTGACGGGCGTGCAGACGCCGTTGACCGCCGGGACCGCGCCGCCGGGCTCGTCGACGGGCTGCAGGTCCAGGAAGCAGACGTGCAGCGCCGGCGCGTGGCCGGCGGCATCCAGGTAGCGCTTGTAGCCGGGTATGGCGTGGGCGTTGTCCATCGCGACGCCCCACCGGCGCTCGTGGCCGGGCAGGTCGGTCACGTAGCCGCGCGGGTCGCCGTCGCGGGCCGGCGCGCGCAGCGCGCCCGCCGCGGCCAGCGACCCGTAGCCGAAGACGTAGGCCGGCGCGCGCGCCACGGGCCCAGCGTAGCCCGGCGGC
>JAICJK010000512.1 GCA_025928415.1 Solirubrobacteraceae bacterium
TGCTTCGCCCGCGTCAGGGCGACGTAGGCCAGGCGGAGGTCCTCCCCGCGCTGCTCGTCGATGCCCTGCTGCCTGTGCGCCTGGTAGTCGCTGCCCTCCAGGCTGACGTCGATGACGCGCCGGTCGTCCTCGCCGGGGTCGTGGAAGACGATCGGCGGCGAGCCCCGCGGCACGTACCCCGGCTCCCACAAAAACGGCAGGTAGACGACGGGGAACTCCAGGCCCTTGCTGCGGTGGACGGTCAGGACCTGCACGGCCTCGGCATCGGACTCCAGGCGCCGGCTGCGCTCCTCGTCGGCCGTGTCGCGCTCGGCCTCGGCGACCCGCTCGCGCAGCCAGGCCGTCAGCGCGGTCGGGCCGAGCTGCTCGGCCGTCGCCGCGGCGTGCAGGAGCTGGCCGATGTGGCGCAGGTCGGTCATCCGGCGCTCGCCGTCGGTGGCCTGCAGGACGCGCGCGGTCATGCCCTGCACCGCGGTGATCGTCTCGGTCATCGCGGCCACGCCCGCGACCCGCAGCACGCGGGCCCAGTGATGCAGGCGCCGGTGGACGAGCTCCCACGCCTCCTCGGGCGCGGCGGCGAGCTGCTCGGCGCTCCAGCCGAAGAAGCAGGTGAGGGTCGCGGCGCGGGCGCGCGCCGGCGACGCGGGCCGCTCGATCGCCTCCAGCAGCCGCAGCCACTCGCGGCCGGCCGGGGTCCCGAAGACGCTGCCCGCACCGTTGATGACGGCGGGCACGCCGGCGTCCTCGAGCGCCGTGCGGACCAGCGCCGCGTTGCGGTTGGTGGGGACGAGCACCGCGAGGTGGCCCGGCCGCACCTGCTCGCGCCCGAGTGCGGTCCCGTCCTCCGCGCGGGCCTCGATCTCGGCGCCCGAGGACAGCAGCGCGACGATCTCGGCGGCCACGTCGACAGCGATGTGCTCGCGCGCGGAGGCGTTGCTGGCGTAGCCCTGCCGGGTGGCCGTCACGTCGTCGCGGTGCAGCACCCGGATGCGCAGCGGCGCGGCGACGGGCGCGCCGGACAGCCGCGTGGTCTGGTTGGCGGGTGTGGCCCGCACCTGGCGGTAGACGATGCCCTCGTGCCCGAGCTTGGCGCCGCCGAACATCGCGTCGTAGGCGTCGATCAGCCCCTGGTCGCTGCGCCAGTTGACGTCGAGCGAGGCGCGCGCGGCGGCCGCGCGGGCCGCCTTGAGGTAGGCGTAGACGTCGGCGCCGCGGAAGGCGTAGATCGCCTGCTTCGGGTCGCCGATGAGCACGAGCGTCGTGCCGCCCTCGCCGAACGCGCGGGAGATGATGCCCCACTGGACGAGGTCGGTGTCCTGGAACTCGTCGATCAGCACGACGCCGAACCGCGCGCGCAGCCGGGCGGCGACGGCCTGCCCGTTCGCGCCCGAGAGCGCCTCGTCCAGCCGCGTGAGCAGGTCGTCGTAGGTGACGACCGTCAGGCGGCGCTTGCGCAGCTCGACCTCGCGCCGGACCGCGAGCGCCAGCCGGCGGCGCATCTCGGGGACCGCGCCCGCCGCGGGCACGATCGGCTCGGTGGGGTTGGCGACCGCGGTGCGGCCGATCTCGCCGGCCTCCGAGCGCCCGAAGGCCGGGATGTCGCCGTGGTGGAAGCGGCGGATGTAGAGGTCGTCGACGACGTCCTGGAGCAGGTCGTCGACGTCCTCGACGAAGCGGGCGTCGGGCTCGAGGTCGCCGGCGATCCCCAGGCCGCCCAGCACCTCCTGGCAGAACGCGTGGGTGGTGACGATCGTGGCCGCGTCGAAGTCCGACAGCGCGCGCCGCAGGCGGTCGCGGCGCAGGCGCACCTCGTCGCCGGCGCCCTGGACGAGGAGCTCCACGACCGCGTCCTCGGTGGCGGCGGGGCCACCCGCCAGCGCGCGGCTCATCCCCGCCTCGACGGACACCAGCCGCTCTCGCACCCGCTCGCGCAGCTCGCCGGTGGCCAGGCGCGTGAAGGTCACCAGCAGCAGCTGCTCCAGCGGCGTCCCCTCCGCCACGTAGCGCGCGGCCAGCGAGGCGATCGCGTAGGTCTTGCCGGTCCCGGCGCTCGCCTCGAGGACCGTCACGCCGGTCGGCAGCGGGCCGGCGATGTCGAAGGGCTGTGCGACCGCGACGTCCATCACGCGCTCGTCGTGGTCTCGCCGGCCAGGAGGTCGTCCCACACCCGGCGCGCGAAGCGGCCCAGGCGGGTGGGCTCGCCCGCCGGCCAGCCGTCGCCCTCCTCGTCCGAGCGCGGCGGCTCGGCCAGCAGGTCGTCGAAGGCGCGCACGCCGCCGAGCACGAGGCGGTGCTCGGGCTCCTTGTCCTCATGCTCGTAGTTCCACTCCGACTCCCAGGCGCGCCGGGCGGCGGCGACCGGATCCTGCCCCGCGCGGACCACCTCGGCGTAGGCGGAGGACGTCTGGCAGTACA
>JAICJK010000399.1 GCA_025928415.1 Solirubrobacteraceae bacterium
AGCCGGGGATGCCGATTCCGGCCGGCACCGGCTTGACGCGCCGCGAGTTCGTCTCGCGTACGGCCGGCCTGGCGCTGGCCGTCTACGGCGGCGGGCGCCTGGCCGGCGTGCGCGCCTTCGAGGACGGCGTGGCGCGCGCGGCCGCCGGGCCGCCGGGCAGCGTGCTGCTGAGCGTCTTCCTCGACGGCGGTGTGGACGCGCTGTCGGTCCTGGCGCCGGTCGGCGACCCCGACTACCGCAGGCTGCGCCCGAAGCTCGGGCTGCGGGAGGGCGAGGGCCGCGCGTTCGCCGAGGACCCGCGGCTGGCCTGGCACCCGTCCGCCGCGGGCTTCGCCGACCTGCACGCCGAGGGCAAGCTCAGCGTGCTGCCCGCGGTGGGCTACAGCCACCCGGACCAGTCGCACTTCACCTCCCGCCACTTCTGGGAGGTCGGCGCGCTGGACACCGGCGAGAACCGGGGCTGGATGGGCCGGCTGCTCGACCGCGTCGGCACGCCGGACAACCCGCTGCAGGGCGTCTCGCTGAGCGGCCAGCTCAGCCCGGCGCTCGCCGCCGGCGCCTACCCGGTCGCGGCGGTCGACGACATCGCCGACGCGGGCTTCTGGACGCCCGGCACCTGGAACGCGCCGGCCGATGGCGTCGTGGACGCGTTCGCCGCGCTCGGCCGCGACCACCTGCGCTCGGCCGATCCCGCCGTCGCGCAGGCCGCCCGCGCGGCCGCGTTCGCGGGGACCGTCAGCGGCGCGCTCGCGCCGCTCGGCAACGACGGCAAGCCCGCGTCGCCGCCGCCGGTCCCCTACCCGCAGTCGTCCTCCGAGGACTTCCCCACCCGCCTGGCGGGCTTCGCGGCGATGCTCGCGGCGGGCCTGCCGATCCGCTGCGCGGCGATCGACGGGCCCGGCACCTACGACACGCACTCCGACCAGGCGGCGACGCTCCCGAAGAACCTCAAGCTCACCGCGGACGCGCTGCTGGCCTTCCAGCGCGACCTCGAGGCCCGCGGGCTGGCCGACCGCGTCCTGACGCTCGTGTGGTCGGAGTTCGGCCGCCGCGCGCAGGAGAACGAGTCGGGGACCGACCACGGCGCGGCCGGCATGGCGCTGCTGATGGGCACGCGGGCGTCGGGTCGGATGATCGGCGAGTTCCCGGGCCTGGCCAAGCTCGACGGCGACGGCAACGTCCGCGCGACGGCCGACTTCCGCGGCCTCTACGGTGCGCTGGCCGGCGACTGGTTCGGCGTCGACCCGGCCGCGGTGCTGCCCGGCGCGGCGGGCATCGGGCGCCCGGTGGTGCTGAAGTGACCCGCCTGGGCGCCGCCGGCGCCGGCGCGGCGCTCGTCTGGATCGCCGGCCTGCTCGTCATCACCCCGGCGCCGTTGCCGGCCCGCCCCGTCGCGCCCGCGCGGCTGCTCGTGCAGGGCAGCGAGTTCCGCCTCGCGCTCTCGCGGGCGAGCGTCGCGTCGGGGACGGCCGTGGTCCAGCTCGCCAACGTCGGGCAGGACGCCCACGACCTGCACCTCGTGCGCCTGAGCCGCCGCGGGCACCCGACCGGGCGCGTGCGCCGGATCCGCGAGACCGCGCCCGGGGCCACTGCGCAGTGGCGCGGGCGCCTGAGCCGCGGCCGCTGGAAGCTGTACTGCTCGCTGCCCGGCCACGAGCGGCTGGGCATGCGGGCGACGCTGCGCGTGCGCTAGCCCGCGCGCGGCGCCGTCGGCTGCAGCACCGCGGCCTCCAGCGCCTCGGTGCGCAGGTGCGTGATGCCCTGGTACTCCGGGTCGGCGACCATCGCGCAGAACGCCTGGCGGCTCGGGTAGCGCACGAGCAGCACCGCGTCCCAGTCGTGGCCTGCGGGCGCGACGAGCGGCGTGGAGCAGTCGCCGAGGTACACCAGCGAGGCGCCGACGCGCTCGAGGAACGGCACGATCTCGCGCGCGTAGGCGTCATAGCCCGGCCGGCCGCCGTCCTTGAAGCGCAGCAGGTTGAGCATCACGACCTCGCCGCCCGGGTCCTCGTCGAGGAGGCGCTTGAGGTCCTGGCCGGTCGGGTCGACGGTCATGGGGGCGAGAGCATGCCAGGTCCGGCGACGGCGGCGGGATGGACGAGCTCCGCTCAGCCACACGCCGCCGCCACCGCGGCAGCCATCTCAGGTGCCCATTCGCGAAGCGGGCGGGCTCCGGGGGCCGTGTTGTGGCGATCATGGCCCGACTGGCCCTGCCAGGCGAACACGAGTGGAGAGCACGACGCGCTCGACCACGAGGTGACGACGTCCCCGCCGGGCCTCGCTCCCAGCACCGCGACCAACACGACAGTCGGTTGGATCGCCTCGAGGACGTCGGAGATGGGGTGCTGCTGCTGGCACAGGCGCGTGAGGGCCTGCTCGGCGGCGCGCTGCTTGGCGCCACGATCGATCGACACCCGGCACTTGGCCAGATTGGTGTAGGCGATCCGGGTTCGGTCGAGACGGAGGTGATCTTCCACGAGCGTTCGGAAGTGACGATTCCAGCGGGACCACGCTGGAAGTGCCCGCTCGTAGGCATCGCGCGTATTGGCCAGATAGCGCGCATCGACCACGTCGGATCGGCCGCTCTCGCGCCACAGGCGCGCGGCCGAGACAAGCTGCCGATCGGTCTCGGCGATCGTCTGATTGCCCGCCTGCAGTGCTGGAGTCCCCTCGCGATGCACGGCACCGACGCAGAGCACCCGCGGCTCCGCGCCGTAGTTGCGCCCGAGGTAGCCCGGCCACCGCAGCTCGTTGCCTTCCACCCGGCCCTCACCCGGGGTGGCGCCGCCGCGCCCGATGCAACGCCGGAGATGCTCGGCAGGCGTGTCGATCACCGACCACGCGTAGTCGAGCCATCGTCGTTCGTCGTCAGTCGGCATGTAGTCGGTTGTATCGACCCCCGCTCAGAAGAGGCCCGCCTGGGTGCAGGCGAGGTCAAGGCGCTCGACGGCGTCCTTCCACGCGCCGCGCACTGCAAGCTTCGTCGGCTCCACGTCGCGACCATCGCGCCTGTGGTGCCGGTACTCGACGACTTCCTCGTAGCTGAGCAGCCAAGCGTCGTGGACCGTCCAGTCACCGTTGAGCTCCACGGCGACGAGGTGATCGAACCCTCGGCGTGCGACCCCGCGCAGGTGGTACCAGTTCAGATGCCGCGAGTCTCGGCAGCGTGCCTTGACCTCGACGCGCCCGAGCTCCGCGCAGGTGAGATCGAAGCCGGGGTTGTTGATCGGCGCGATCGTCCCGCCGAGATGTCGGGCCACGAGCACTTCGGCGTAGTCGCCGCGGCGCTGACGGTCGGTCGAGCCGCGTTGCAGGCCGCGGCGGCGCAGCTCAGCCTGAGCGGCGGAGGTGCCGATGCGGAGCAACTCCAGATGC
>JAICJK010000150.1 GCA_025928415.1 Solirubrobacteraceae bacterium
GAGCCCGCGGGCCGCGCGGTCCCAGGTGAGCTCCGCGCCCGCCGCGGCCACGGCCCGCAGCACGGGGCCGGGGTCGGCCAGGACGGCTGCGGCGCGCTGCGCGCTGGCGGCGGCGTCCCACGGCACGAGGGCGGCGTGCGCGGCGCCGAGCAGCTCGGCGGGGGCGGAGACCGGCGCGTAGAGGCACGGCGTCTCCGCCGCGGCGGCCTCGAAGGGCACGAGGCCGAAGCCCTCGTAGGTGCTCGGCGCGACCACCGCGGCGGCGTGCGCGTAGAGCCACGCCTTCTCGCCCTCCGAGACCGCGGTCAGCGAGACGACATGCTCGGCCAGGCCGGGCCGGGCGGCCAGCACCGCGGCCTCGGCGCCGGTGGCCGAGCCGTGCAGGACGTCGGCGCCCGCGAGCACCAGCGCGCCCTCGAAGCCGTGCTCGGCGCGCAGCGCCGCGAGCAGCTCGAGCGCGAACGGGCTCTGCTTGTGCAGGAAGCGCGTGCCGAGGCAGACCAGGAACGGCCGCCCGGCCAGGTGGGCGGCCGCCGGCGGCGCGACGGGCTCGGCGCCGCCGACCACCCGGTGGTCCACGCCGATCGGGACGACCCGCGCGCGGTCCGCCTCGAGGAGGTCCTCGGCCAGCGCGTCGTCGCGCGCCGTGGCCGAGAAGAAGACGGT
This sequence comes from Solirubrobacteraceae bacterium, assembly GCA_025928415.1. GTDB lineage: Bacteria > Actinomycetota > Thermoleophilia > Solirubrobacterales > Solirubrobacteraceae > Paraconexibacter. The sequence continues at coordinate 667 of JAICJK010000150.1, forward strand.
GATCGCCGCGAGGCCCAGCGCCTCCGCGGTCAGGCGACGGTGCTCCTGCCACGCCTCGGCGCCGTCGAAGACGCTGGGGGTCCGGTAGCCGATCAGGTCCTGATGGGTCACGACGATCCGCTCGCCCAGCAGGTCGAGGACCCGCAGGTCGCCGGGGGAGGCCGCCTGCCACGGGCGGTGCACGACGTCGGTCCGCGCGATGCCCTCGACCACCTCCCGCTCGGGCACCAGCTCGAGGCCGGGCACGCCCCCCAGCGCGGCGGCGGCCTCCTCGCCGGGGCGGTCGGGCATCACCACCCGGACCGCCGGGCCGTCGCCGAGGCGCGCCAGCGCCGCGATGAGCTCGAGCGTGTGGACCTTCGTGCCGTTCAGGCCGCCGGTCAGGCCGCGGGCGTCGATCGTCACGGTCGGGCGCCGCAGCGCGCGGGAGGCGACCAGCAGCGTCCGCGCCAGCGCGGAGTGGCGGTCCTCGGCGGCCGCCGCCAGCGCGGCGATGGTGGCGGGGTCCGCCGCGCCGCCGCCGTCGTCGCCCGCCCCGCCGCGATGGGCCACGAGCACGTCGTCGGCCAGGACATGGGTCAGCCCCGCCGCCGTCGCGCGCGCCGACCAGGCCGCCAGCCGCGCGGGGTCAGGCGCGCCGGCGAGGTCGAGCGCCGGGCGCCCCAGCAGCGCGCAGTGCCCGAGCGCGACGGGCAGACGCGGGCGGCTGCCCAGGGCGGCCGCGCGCACCCGGGCGGCGGCCTCGTCGAGCGTCAGCTCCGGCGGCAGCAGGCCCCAGGGGAGGTTGCGCTTGGGCACCGAGGCCAGGCCCGCGTGGTTGGCCAGCGCCGTGGCGGTCCCGGCGCCGGTCTCGAGGACGGCGGCCCGCAGGCCCTCGAGCCAGCCGGCCGCGACCTCGGCGTCGGCGTGCACGAGCGCGACGTCGGCGGGCGCGAGCGCGTCGACGACCTCCGCGACCGGCCGCGCGCCCGCCCACCACGCATCGCGCTCGCCGCCGGCGGCCTGGGCCTCGTCGAGCAGCCGCCGGACGTCCTCGCCGCCGGTGAGGACGATCGCGTGCTCGGCCGGCGTGTGGGCCAGCAGCGCGCGCAGGCCGCGGGCGGCCTGGTCGCGGCCGGCGCCGCCCCACAGCAGGACGGCGACGTCGCCCCGCTGCAGCGCCGGCCCCGCGTCGGGATCCAGTTCGCGCACGATCACGGCGCCACCTTACCCCGCGACTCGGGCCGTCCCTGGGCGTTGGACGGTCGACCGCGCCGCTAGTCTGCGCCGTTGCCATGACCGCTCGGAAGCTCATCTCCCTCGTCATCCCCGCCTACAACGAGAGCGAGTGCGTCGACGAGCTCGGACGGCGGCTCGGGGCCGTGTTCGACGCCCTGCCGCAGTACGACTTCGAGGCGATCGTCGTCGAGAACGGCTCGCAGGACGACACCTGGGAGAAGCTGTCGGCGCTCAACGCCCGCGACCCGCGCTTCAAGGTCCTGCAGCTCGCGCGCAACTTCCACATGGACGGCGGGCTGACGGCGGGGCTGGCCTACGTCGCCGGCGACGCGGCGATCCTCATGACCGCCGATCTCCAGGACCCGCCCGAGGTCATCCCCGAGTTCATCGCGAAGTGGGAGGAGGGCTACGACCACGTCCACGGCGTCGTCACCGCCCGCGAGGGCACCGGCCCGATCCGCCGCCTGAACTCCAACCTCTTCTACTTCCTGGCCGGGCGCCTGACCGACGGCCGCATCCCCCGCAACGTGTCGGACTTCCGGCTGATCGACCGGCGCGTGGTGGACACGATCAACGCGATGCAGGAGCGCAACCGGTTCATGCGCGGCCTGTTCTCGTGGGTCGGCTACCGGACCACCGGCGTCGAGCACAAGCGCCTGCCGCGCCACGGCGGGGAGTCCAAGGCCTACACGTTCGGCGTCCTCGGCTTCGCGGTCCGGGGCATCCTGGCGCACTCCTACGTCCCGCTGCGGATCATCTCGGGCCTCGGCGCGGCGCTGAGCGCGCTGTCGTTCCTGGCGCTCATCGGCCTGACGCTGCGGTTCTTCCTCATCGGCGTGCCGTTCCCCGGCTTCGGGACGCTGATCTGCGTGATGATCCTGCTCTTCGGGATCCTCTTCTCGATCCTCGGGGTGCTGGCCGAGTACCTCGGGTTGATCTACGAGGAGGTCAAGCAGCGCCCGAACTTCGTCGTCCGGCGTGAGCTCGGCCTGCAGCCCGGCGGCGTGCCTCCGCGCGCGGAGCAGCCCCGGCGCAACGTCGTGTTCGCGGGTCGATGAGCGCCGCGGCGCTCGAGGACCTGCTCGCCGAATCGCCGCAGGACGCCGCCGACCGCGCCGACCGGGCGTTCGACGCGCTCGCCGGCGCGCGTCCGCTCGTGCTCTACGGCGCCGGGCGGGTCGGGCGGCGCGTGCTCGCCGCGCTGCGCGCCGAGGGCCGCGAGCCCGTGTGCTTCGCCGACGCCGGCGCCGGACCGGAGGCGCCGGCGGTGGACGGGATGCCGGTGCTCGGGCTCGCGGAGGCCGCCGACCGCCATGGCGCGGACGCGGTCTTCGTCGTCACGATCCTGAACCCGCGCTTCCCCCAGGCCGAGATCGCGCGGCAGCTGCGCGACGCGGGCTGCCGGCACGTGACGTCGTGGATCCCGCTCGGCTGGCGCCACCCGGCCGCGCTGCTGCCGCACTACGCCGTCGACCGGCCCGAGGGCGTGCTGCGCGCCGCCGGCGACGTGCGCGCCGCCTTTGCCCTGCTGGGCGACGAGGCGTCGCGCGCGGAGTACGTCGCGCAGGTCGCGTGGCGCCTGACCGGCGACTTCGGCGTGCTCCCGCAGACGCACCGGGCCGTCGCCGAGCAGTACTTCTCGCCCGACGTCCTCGCGCTGCGCGACGACGAGCTGTTCGCCGACTGCGGCGCCTTCGACGGGGACACGGTCGCGACGTTCCTGGCCGCGTCGGGCGGCCGCTTCGACCGCTACGTGGCGCTGGAGCCCGAGCCGGGCAACCTCGCCGCGCTGCGCGCGCGCCTGGCGACCTTGGCGCCCGACGTGCGCGCGCGCGTCGACGTCCTGCCCTTCGCCGCGGCGGCGCAGCGCGGCACGCTGCGCTTCAGCGGCGGGGGAGCGTCGTCGGCGGCGGCGACCGACGACGGCGAGATCGTGGTGCAGGCCGCGCCGCTGGACGAGCTGCTCGCCGGACGGCGCGTCACGTACCTGAAGATGGACATCGAGGGCGCCGAGCCCGGCGCGCTGCAGGGCGCCGCCGCCACCATCCACCGCGAGCGCCCGGTGCTCGCGGTGTGCGCCTATCACGCGCAGGACCACCTCTGGCGGCTGCCGCTGGCCGTGGCGGGCCTCGTGGGCGACGGCTACCGCTACAGCTACCGCCGCTACGAGCCGGACTGCTGGGAGCTCGTCCTCTACGCCGTGCCGGAGGGCCGCTCTGCGCCCGACGGCGTCAGCGCTGGGCGATCAGCGTGAAGTTCCGGCTCAGGCGGAACCGGTCGCGCACGACATCGGGCGTCCAGGCGTTGAGGCGCATCCGCGGGTAGGCCTCCTCCACGGCGCTGAACAGCTCGCGCAGCGAGTAGTGGACCTCCACGCGGCGGAACCCGTGGCCCTGCAGCCGCCGCGCCAGGGCGGCCGCGTCGATGCCCTGGCCGTAGAAGAGGTGGTACTCCGACAGCGCCTCGTACTCGGGCGCCCCGAGCAGCGACTCGGCGTCCGCGGTCCGGTAGCGGTTGATCGTGGCCCGCCACAGCTTGGCCAGCGGGGAGAGGTAGCGGTAGGCCAGGCGGTTGGGCTCGTTGCCCATGTACAGGACGCCGCCGGGCCGCGTCAGCGCCGCCATCTTGTCGATCAGCGCCTCGTAGTCGACGAGGTGGTGCAGGACCGCGTTCTCCATCACCAGGTGGTAGCGCTCGTCGGTCTCGAAGCTGTAGAGGTCGGCCTTCTCGAAGCGCCACTGCGGGAACCGCTCGCGCGCCTTGGCGAGCATCCCCTCCGAGACGTCGAGGCCGAGCAGGTCGAGGTCCCGGTCGCCGAGGTAACCCTCGAGGTTGCCCGACCCGCACCCGAAGTCGATGACCTTCGGGCGGCCCTCCACGACGTCCAGGACGGGCAGCACCTCGCGCCGGAACAGGCCGCTGACCCAGTCGACGACCTCGGGCGACGAGCCCTCGAAGCGCTGGTCGTACTTCCCGACGATCGCGTCGTGGTAGGCGGCGTTGACCTCGGTGATGTAGTCGCGGTCGTGGGTCCCCGGAGCGCTCACCGCCCCAGCGTAGACGGACGGGGGCTCCGGCGACGCCGCGGTAGCCTCTGGGATTCGCATGCCGACGCTTCCCCGAAACGCCTCCGGTGCCCATCCCGCTGGGCACGACGTCAACGGCACGCCCGACCGGGCTGCGCAGCTTCGCGCCGAGATCCTCGAGAAGGTGCGCGAATACCACGCGGTCGCCTTCCAGGAGCCCGAGTTCGTCCCGGGCGAGTCGCCCCTGCGCTACGCCGGGCGCGTGTTCGACGACGAGGAGATCGTCAACCTCGTCGACTCGAGCCTCGACTTCTGGCTGACCACCGGCCGCTACGCCGACCAGTTCGAGAAGCGCTTCCGCAAGCTGTTCGGCGTGCGTCACGCGCTGCTCACCAACTCTGGGTCGAGCGCCAACCTGCTGGCCGCCAGCGCCCTCACCTCGCCCGACCTGGGCGACCGCCGCCTGGTGCCCGGCGACGAGGTGATCACGGTGGCCAGCGGGTTCCCCACGACGGTCAACCCCCTGATCCAGAACCGGCTGGTCCCGGTGTTCATCGACGTGGACATCCCGACCTACAACGCCGACGTCTCGATGCTGGAGGAGGCGCTGAGCTCGCGGACGCGCGCGGTGATGATGGCCCACACGCTGGGCAACCCGTTCGACCTCGGCGCCGTCAGGGCGTTCTGCGACAAGCACGACCTGTTCCTGGTCGAGGACTGCTGCGATGCCGTCGGGTCCACCTACGACAGCCGGCCGGTCGGCTCGTTCGGCGACCTGGCCACCGTGTCGTTCTTCCCCGCGCACCACATCACGATGGGCGAGGGCGGCTGCGTGCTGGCGAACAAGGGCCGCTGGAAGGTGATCGTCGAGTCCTTCCGCGACTGGGGCCGGGCGTGCTGGTGCGCCCCCGGCGACGAGAACACCTGCGGCAAGCGCTTCGGGCACCAGCTCGGCGAGCTGCCCTTCGGCTACGACCACAAGTACACCTACTCGCACGTCGGCTACAACCTCAAGCTGACCGACATGCAGGCCGCCGTGGGGGTCGCCCAGCTCGACAAGGTCGACGACTTCATCGCGGCGCGCCGGCGCAACTACGGCTGGCTGCGCGAGCAGCTCGCCGACCTCGAGGACGTGCTGATCCTGCCCGAGGCGACGCCGAACTCCGACCCGTCGTGGTTCGGGTTCCCGATGGCGCTGCGGGAGGGCTCGGGGCTCGAGCGCCGCGCGGTCGTCGACTACGTCGGGTCGCGCAAGGTGGCCACCCGGCAGCTCTTCGGCGGCAACCTCGTGCGCCAGCCGGCCTACCAGGGCGTGGAGCACCGGCGCGTCGGGACGCTCGAGCGGTCGGACTTCGTCATGGACCAGGTGTTCTGGGTCGGGGTCTACCCCGGGCTGGGCGAGCCGGAGATCGACTACATGGCGCAGACGATCCGCGACGCCGTCCGCCGGCCCGGCGGCTGACACCGTGGCCGGGCCGGGCTCGGCGGCGCCGGTGACGGCCGCCCTGTCGCAGCACCGCGAGCGCGGGCTGCGCTACCTGGTCATCGGCGGCGTCAACACCGTCTTCGGCATCGCGTGCTTCGTAGCGCTGCAGCAGACCCTCGGGCAGCACGTCGGCTACCTGGTGGTGCTCCCGGTGAGCTGGGTGTTCAACGTCCTCGAGGCGTTCCTGACCTACCGCTTCCTGGTCTTCCGCGTGCGCGGGCACTTCCTGCTCGAC
>JAICJK010000391.1 GCA_025928415.1 Solirubrobacteraceae bacterium
CGATCGCCGGCCCCGCGCCGATCCCGCACCCGCGCTATCAGGAGCCCGCGCCCGAGCCGGCCGCAGACGCGCCGCGCCCCCGGCCGGCTTCCGATCCGGAGCGCGCCCCGCAGGCGGACGAGCGCGTCGGCGAGCCGGCCTTCGCGCACGAGCGCGCCGGCCACTGGGCCGAGCCGGCGCCGGCCGCGCCCGAGCCCGAGATGCGCCACGAGCCCACCCCGACCGTCCGCGTCCTCGGCGCCGACGAGGAGCCGCTGGGCACCAAGCGCGTCGCCGCGTCGGCGATGGCGAGCGCGGCAGGGGCCGAGGGCCCGCCGCGCTTCGGCGCGCCGCCCAAGGGCCGCAGCCGCGGCCCGCGCCGCGCGCGCCGCGTCATCCTCGGGCTGCTCGTGCTGATCCCGCTGCTCGCGCTCGCCTGGGTCGCCAACGCGATCTGGCAGCCGTTCAAGGACGACGCGTCCGCCGGCGCCGCCGTGCGCGTCACGATCCCCTCCGGCGCGGGCACCGGCGACATCGGGGACCTGCTGGCCAGGAAGGGCATCGTCGACTCCGGCTTCTTCTTCCAGCTCCGCGCGCGGCTCGACGGCGCCGGCGGCAAGCTGCGGTCGGGCGGCATCACGCTCCACAAGGACATGACCTACGCCGCCGCGCTGAAGGCCCTGACCGCCAAGGGCGCGGGGGCCGTGGCGACGAGCGACGTGACCGTCCCCGAGGGACGCTCGATCGCCGAGGAGGCCGTGGCGCTGCGCAAGCTCGGGCTGCCCGGCGACTACGCCCGCGCCACCCGGCGCTCGAACGTCCTGGACCCGCGCGACTACGGCGCGCCCAAGAGCATCACGTCACGCGAGGGCTTCCTGTGGCCCGCCACCTACGAGCTCAAGAAGGGCGCGAGCGCGGCGACGCTCGTCGCCGACCAGCTCGCCGCGTTCAAGCAGAACTTCGGCCGGATCGACCTGCGCCGCGCCCGCGCGCGCAAGCTCAGCCGCTACGACGTGCTGATCATCGCCTCGATGGTCGAGCGCGAGGCCGAGGTCCCCCGCGACCGCCGCCTGATCGCCTCGGTGATCTACAACCGCCTGCAGCGCCACATCCCGCTGGGGATCGACGCGACGCTGCGCTACCGCCTGAACAACTGGACCAAGCCGCTGAAGGTATCCGAGCTCGCGACGCCGAGCGCCTACAACACGCGGCGCAGCCAGGGCCTGCCGCCGACGCCGATCGGCAACCCGGGCCTGGCCTCCCTGCAGGCCGCCGCCCGCCCGGCCGACACGTCCTACCTCTACTACGTGGTCAAGCCCTGCGGCGACGGCGCGCACGCGTTCTCGCGCACCGCGACGCAGTTCCAGCGCGACGTCGCCGCCTATGACCGCAAGCGCGCGCAGCTCGGCGGCAAGGACCCGTCGCACTGCTCCAAGTGACCGCCTCCTGACCCATGCGCCGCCTCGGCGTCCTCGGCTGGCCGGTCGCCCACTCGCGCTCGCCCGTGATGCACAACGCCGCGCTGGCCGCCCTGGGCCTGCGCGACTGGACCTACCAGCGCCTGCCGCTGCCGCCCGAGCTGTTCGCCGAGACGGTGCGCGCGCTGCCCGGCGCCGGGTTCGTGGGCGCCAACGTCACGATCCCGCACAAGCGCGCGGCGCTCGCGCTGGCCGACGCGGCCAGCCCGGCGGCCCGCGCGATCGGGGCCGCGAACACGCTGAGCTTCCGCGACGGGGCGATCAGCGCCGAGAACACCGACGCGCCCGGCCTGCTCGCCGCGCTGCCGTGGTCGCCCGAGGGCCGCACGGCGCTCGTGCTGGGCGCGGGCGGGAGCGCCCGCGCCGCGGCGTGGGCGCTGCGCGAGGCGGGCGCCGACGTCGCCGTCCTCAACCGCACCGCTTCGCGGGCGGAGGCGCTCGCCGCGGAGCTCGGGGTGCGCTTCGCGGAAACCGCGGGGCCGGCCGACCTGCTCGTCCACTGCACGTCGGTTGGCTTGGACACCGAGACGTTCAAGGATCTGCCCGTCGCCGTCGAGGTCATCGAGAGATCCGCGTGCGTGGTCGACCTGGTCTACCGGGCCGGCGGCGACACCGCGCTCATCGCCACGGCGCGCCGTGCGGGGCGCGAGGTCGTCGACGGTCTGGAGGTCCTCGTCCACCAGGGCGCGCTGAGCTTGGAGCTCTGGACCGGCACGGACGCCCCCCTCGAGGTGATGCGCGCCGCAGCCCGCCAGGGACGCCCGCCACCACCCCCATGAGCACCGACATCCCCCACCTGCATCCCGTGCCTGCGGCCGGCCCCTCCGGCGCCGCCGCCCTCGCGGTGCCGGCCGAGGTGGAGGGCGACGGGGGCGTCCCGGGCGTCACCCCGCCGCGCTCGCGGGGCGGCGGGCGCTTCCTGACCGACGTGATCGTCGAGCTCGGCCTGGCCGAGCAGGAGCGCGTCGAGGCGGCCGTGGAGGCCGCGCGCGCCGCGGGAACCACGCCCGAGACCGTGCTGCTGGAGTCGGGCGCGATCACGCAGGTCGCCCTGTCGCGCGCGATCGCCGAGCGCCACGGGCTCGACCACCTCGACCTGCACGCCTTCAAGGTCGACATGACCGCGGCGAACCTCATCAGCGGCTCCGCCGCCCGCCGCTACGACGCGGTCCCCGTCGCCTTCCAGGGCCCGCGCAACGTGCTCGTCGCGATGGCCGACCCGGCCAACGTCCTGGCCGTCGACGACATCGCGCTGATGACCGGCTACGAGGTCCGCGTCGCGGTCGCCTCCCGCGAGGACATCGGGATGCTCGTCACCCGCCTGACGCGCCTGGACGACGTGGTCGCCTCGACCGCCGTCGAGGCCGAGGAGGAGGGCCCGGCGGAGATCGTCGACCTGCGCGAGTCCGCCGAGGACGCGCCGGTCATCAAGCTCGTCCACCAGATCATCGCCCAGGCCGTCGAGGAGGGCGCGAGCGACATCCACCTCGCGCCGGACGGCACGCAGCTCCGCGTCCGGTTCCGCATCGACGGCGTGCTCGTGGAGACCACGACGGTGCCGCGGCGGATGGTCAGCGGCGTCATCTCCCGCGTGAAGATCATGTCCGACCTGGACATCGCCGAGAAGCGCCTGCCCCAGGACGGCCGCGTCGGGCTGACCATCGACCACCGGCACGTCGACCTGCGCGTCGTGACGCTGCCGAGCGTCCACGGCGAGGGCGCCGTGATGCGGATCCTGGACAAGGAGTCCGTCGTCATGGAGCTCGACAAGCTCGGGTTCCTGGACCCCGAGCTGCAGCGCTTCCGCCGCGCGTTCAACCAGGCCTACGGCGCCGTCCTGGTGACCGGCCCGACGGGCTCGGGGAAGTCGACGTCGCTCTACGCCGCGCTCGGCGAGCTCAACACGCCGGACAAGAACATCATCACGATCGAGGACCCGGTCGAGTTCGAGCTGCTCGGCGTCACGCAGGTCCAGGTCAACCCCAAGGCCGGGCTGA
>JAICJK010000586.1 GCA_025928415.1 Solirubrobacteraceae bacterium
CCCCGAGCCACGGGCGCCCCAGCCGCTCGGGCGCGAGCACCAGGCCGGCGCCCAGCGCCGCGCGCCCGAGGGCGTAGGCGCGGGCCTGCGCGGCGGCGGTCACGGCGCGGGGCCCCTAGGCGGCGGCGTCGGTCTCGGGGGCCGGCACGACGTTCACCACGCGGCCGCGGCGGCCCTCGGTGAACTCGAGCAGGCCCGCGGAACGCGCGTACAGCGTGTCGTCCTTGCCCATGCCGACGCCCTCGCCCGCCTTGAAGCGGCTGCCGCGCTGGCGCACGATGATCTCGCCGCCGGTCACGACCTGGCCGGCGAACAGCTTGACGCCGAGGCGCTGGGCGTTGGAGTCGCGGCCGTTGCGGCTGGAGCCGAGGCCCTTCTTATGCGCCATGGGAGATCTCCGTGATGCGGATCCGCGTGAGCTCCTGGCGATGGCCGGTGCGCTTGCGGTAGCCGCGCTTGGGCTTGTGCTTGAAGATGCGCAGCTTGGGGCCGCGCAGGTGCTCGACCACCTCGGCGCCGACCTTGACCTTCTTCAGGCCGTCGGCGTCGAACACGGTGTCGTCCGAGCGGAACAGGATCGGCTCGAGCGCGACCGTGGCGCCCTGTTCGGCGGCCAGCCGCTCCACGAGCAGGGTCTGGTCCCGCTCGACGCGGTACTGCTTGCCGCCGGTTTTCACGATTGCGTACATGTCTACTCCGAGGGAGCTGCTTGGGCAGCGGAACGGCGCCGTCCGCCCCTGCGGCCGCGGCGCCGAGGTGTCGAGTCTACGCCATCGTCGGGCGGGGCGCCGTTGACGGCGCTGTCCACCAGGCTCGCGACGGCCGCGGTCCGGCCGGCCTCCTCGATGCGGACCAGGCGCTTGGTGCCCACGTGCGGGCCGCCCTCGGTCACCGAGATGATGTAGCCGTCGACCTTGGCCACGGCGTCGTCGACGTTGTACATGTGCGGCTCGACGATCTGCACGAGCACCTCGTCGCCCTCGCGGAACGGGACGGCCTCCTCGAGGATCTCGTCGTTGGAGCCCTCCCTGACCACGTCGAAGTGGTCGAGCGGCAGCCCCTCCGAGCCGGTGAAGTGGAAGAACTTGCCGGTGTCGGACTCGAGCTGGTGCAGCACGCGCGAGCCGTGGCCGGTGAACTGGGCGCTGACCGCCGGGTGCAGGCGCACGAGGAAGGCCTCGATCTTCTTGGGCGCCCGCGAGGCGAGCTCGCGCAGCCGGCGCTCGACGTCGATCGCGATCGTCTCCTCGGACTTGATCACGCCCTCGCCGTGGCACGTCGGGCACGTCCGGCTCATGATCTCCCGGACGCCCTCGGTGACGTTCTGGCGGGTCATCTCGACCAGCCCGAGCCGCGAGATCTCCGCGGTGAACGTCTTCGTGCGGTCCTCGTCCAGCGACTTGCGCAGCGTCTTGAGCACGGTGTCGCGGTTGCGCGCGCGGGCCATGTCGATGAAGTCGATGACGATGATGCCGCCGATGTCGCGCAGGCGCAGCTGGTTGACGACCTCCTCGGCGGCTTCGAGGTTGGTCCGCGTGATCGTGTCCTCCAGCCGGGCCTGCTTGCCGCGCCCGACGAACGAGCCGGAGTTGACGTCGATGACCGTCAGGGCCTCGGCGTAGTCGATCAGCAGATAGCCGCCGGAGGGCAGGTCGACGCGCTTGGACATCAGCCCGTCGATGACCTGCTCGACGCCGTAGCGCTCGAGCAGCGGCGTGGACTCCTCCCACAGCTCGACGCGCTCGACGAGCTCGGGCGCGGTGCGCGTGAAGAACGAGACCAGGCGCTGGTGCTGCTTGGGATCGTCGACGACGGCGCGCTCGAAGTCGGCGGCGAAGATGTCCCGCACGACCCGCACCGAGAGGTCGGCCTCCTGGAAGACGAGGCCGGGCGCCTGGGTGGTCTCGACGCGCTGCTGGAGGACCTCGTGCAGCTTGAAC
>JAICJK010000052.1 GCA_025928415.1 Solirubrobacteraceae bacterium
GGTGGGCGACGCGCCCGCGGCGCTCGGGCCCTCGGTGGACCCTGAGCGCGCGCACCACTCGGTGGCGCGGGCCCGCGCCGCGCACCGGCTGCTGGCCGAGGGCCGCCTGCCCGCGGGCCGGCTCGCCGTCGCCGACGAGCACCTGCTCGGCCTGCTGCTCCACGGCGACGATGCCACGCTGGGTGCCGAGTTCTCGGCCGTGGAGCTCGCGCCCCTGGCGGGGCTCGGGCCGGGCCCGCGCGCGCGGCTCACCCAGACGCTGCGGGCGTGGCTCGACCATCCGGGCCACGTCCAGCGCGTCGCGGGCCAGCTGCACGTGCATCCGCAGACGGTGCGCTATCGTATGCGCGCGCTCCGCGAGCTGTTCGGGGACGCCTTGGAGGACCCCGAGCGACGTTTCGCGCTCGGCATCGCGCTGCGGGTCGGCCAGCCGGCGGGGATTGAGGACCCGCGGCCCGCGGTAGGAGAGTACGGCGCGTCCGCGAACCCAGAAGCGGACGTTTAGGACGGATTCAGGCCACGTTGCTGAGATCCAGCGGCCCTCCCGGACCGCATGCTCGGTGACCGCCCGCCCGAAAAGGTTGCACGCGCAACAGCAAGGGCGTAGAATACCGAGTAACAAAGTAGGTTATTCCCCGTAAGGAGTTCGTTGCCCCGCATCACCCCCACCACCGTTCCCGACCTCGAGTTGCACGCCGACTCGGTCGACCTGCTCCTGCGCGACGCGGGCCGGTTCCCCCTGCTCAGGCCCGAGCAGGAGATCGAGCTCGCCAAGCGCATCGAGCGCGGCGACCTTGAGGCGAAGGAGCTCATGATCAACTCCAACCTGCGCCTGGTCGTCTCGATCGCCCGCCGCTACGTCGGCCACGGGCTGTCGATGACGGACCTGGTCCAGGAGGGGATGATCGGCCTGATCCGCGCCGCGGAGAAGTTCGACTGGCGCAAGGGCTTCCGCTTCTCGACCTACGCGACCCTGTGGATCCGCCAGTCGATCCAGCGCGGCCTGGACAACTCGGCGCGCATGGTGCGCCTGCCCGCCAACGTGGCCCAGCGCGCGCGCAAGGTCGGCCGCGTCACGAGCGACCTGTCGGTCAAGCTCGAGCGCGACCCGTCCGTCGAGGAGATCGCCGAGGCCGCCCAGCTCACCCCGGACGAGGTCCGGGCGATCCGCGAGGTCGACCGCACGCCGGCCAGCCTGAACAGCCCGGTCGGCGAGGACGACGGCGGCGAGCTCGGCCACTTCATCGCCAACGAGGGCCCCGCCCCCGAGGACGAGGTCCACGCCGCGATCGCCGCGGTCGAGGTCCAGCGCGCCCTCGACGAGCTGCCCGAGCCCGAGCGCAAGGTCATCTCGCTGCGCTTCGGCACCTCCGGCGACGCGCCGCAGACGCCCGCGCAGACCGCCCGCCAGCTCGGCGTCACCCCCCGCGAGGCCGCGAGCCTCGAGGAGAAGGCGCTCCGCAAGCTCGCCTCCGTGCCGCAGCTCGCTGCGCTGCGCGAGGCCGCCTAGCCCCCAAGACCCACCCCCCGCGGCGCCGATCCGGCGCCGCGGTCGCGTGCGGGCCCCGCCTGCTCGCTCGCCGCGATGGCGTCCGCCCGGGCCGGCCCGCTCAGACCGGCGCGTCGCCGACGAACAGGCGGACCTCGATGTTGCCCTGCGTCGCCTTGGAGTACGGGCAGACGGTGTGCGCGGTGCGCATCAGCTCGGTGGCCTTGTCGTCCTCCACGCCGGGCAGCGTGCCGTGCAGCTCGACGGCCAGGCCGAAGGCGCCGTCCTGCTCGCCGATCGACACCGCCGAGTCGATCCGGAACGCCTTGGCCGAGATCTTCTGCCCGCGCGCGACCAGCGACAGGGCGCTGAGGAAGCACGCCCCGAAGCCGAGCGCGAACAGCTCCTCCGGGTTGGTGGCCTCCGGCTGGTCGCTCGGACCGCCCATCTCCGGCGGCGGCTTGAGCAGCAGGTCGGGGTGGCCGTCAGCGCTGGTGGCGCGGCCGTCGCGGCCGCCGTTCGCGGTCGCGCGGGCGGTGTAGAGGACGTTCATGCGCCAACCCTACGGACTGGGCGGCACCGCCCCGACGGGCGGCTCGGCGCTCCACGGGAAGATCACCCAGCGGTCCGTGCGCCGCCAGACGTAGTCGCACTTGACGATCGAGGCGGGCTTCTCGTAGAGGACGGCGGTCCGCGTCTCGGCGACCTTCCCGGCGCAGAAGCGCTCGACGACCTCGAGCGTCGCGCCGGTGTCGGCGACGTCGTCGACGATCAGCAGCCGCCAGTGCGCGACGTCGACGAGCTGCGGGACCGGGGGAAGCACCATCGGGACGTCGAGGCGCTGGTCGACGCCCGTGTAGAACTCGACGCTCATCGCGCACGTGTTCTTGACGCCGAGCGCGTACCCGAGCGACGCCGCGGGCAGCAGGCCGCCGCGGGCGACCCCGAGGATCATGTCCGGCGCGTAGCCATCGGCGTGCACGGCGCGCGCCAGCTCGCGGGCCGCCTCGCCGAGCTGCGCCCAGCTCATCGCCTCGCGGTCGGAGGCCGGCAGGGCGGCGGCGGTCGCGGCCTCGCTCGCGGGCCCCGGGGCGTCCATGGCCGCAGCGTACCGCGGCCACGGGCGCGAACCGGGTGCCCGGTCAGAGCTGGAGGCTCTTGACCTGCAGGTACTCCTCGAGCGCGAAGCGGCCGAGCTCGCGACCGTGGCCGGACTGCTTGTAGCCGCCGAACGGCGCGAGCGGGTTGAAGACCCCGCCGTTGATCTCGACCTGCCCGGTGCGCAGGCGCCGCGCGACGGCCTTCGCGCGCTCCTCGTCGCCGGACCAGACGCCGCCCGCCAGCCCGTAGTCGGAGTCGTTGGCGATCCGGACCGCGTCGTCCTCGTCGTCGTAGGGCAGGATCGCCAGCACCGGCCCGAAGATCTCCTCCTGCGCGATCGTCATCTCCGGCGTGACGTCGGAGAACACCGTCGGGCGGACGTAGTAGCCGCGGTCCAGGCCCTCGGGCGGCTCCGCGCCGCCGGTGACCAGCCGCGCGCCCTCCGCGACGCCCTTGGCGATGTAGCCGCGCACGCGCTCGCGCTGGACGTCGGAGACCAGCGGGCCGAGCCGGGTGGCCGGGTCGAGCGGCTCGCCGACGCGCGCCGCCTCCGCGGCGGCGGTCGCGATCTGCTCGGCCGCCGCGAGCTGCGCGCGGGGGACGAGCATCCGGGTCAGCGCGCTGCACGTCTGCCCGGAGTTCAGGAAGCACTTGGAGACGCCGTCGACGACCGCCCGCTCGAGGTCGGCGTCGTCGAGGATCACGTTCGGCGACTTGCCGCCGAGCTCGAGCGCCACGGGCTTGACGGTGCGCGCCGCCAGCTCGGAGACCCGCCGGCCCGCGCGCGTGGAGCCGGTGAACGAGACCATGTCCACGCCGGGATGGGCGGCGATCGCCTCGCCGACCTCCGGTCCGGTCCCGGTGACGAGGTTGAAGACGCCCGGCGGCAGGCCGGCGGCGTCGATCACCTCGGCCAGGACGAAGGCGTTCAGCGGCGTGACTTCGCTGGGCTTGAGCACCACGGTGCAGCCGGCGGTCAGGGCGGGGGCGACCTTCGCCGCGATCTGGTGCAGCGGGTAGTTCCACGGCGTGATCGCGCCGACGACGCCGGCGGGCTCGCGGACGACCAGCGAGTTGCCGACCGTCTCCTCCCATGCCACCTGCTCGACGAGCTGCGCCTGGGAGGCGAAGGACATGACCGGCAGGCCGACCTGGATCATGGCCGACAGGCCGACGGGCATCCCGAGCTCGGAGGAGATCAGCAGCGCGAGCTCCTCCTGGCGGTCCTGCAGGCCGGCCGAGATCGCGGTGCAGAAGGCGGCGCGCTCGGCGGCGGGGGTCGCGGCCCAGCCGTCGAACGCCTCGCGGGCGGCGCCGACCGCGACGTCGACGTCCTCCGGGGTGCCGCGCGGCACGGACCCCATCACCTCCTCGGTGGCGGCGTTGACGACCTCGAGCGTCGCGCGGCCCGCGGGCTCCACCCACGCTCCGCCGACGTAGAGGCGGTCGCGGTCGACGCGGCGGCCGGGGGCGGAGGTGGTCTGCGTTGCGGCTTCCATGGCGTGCTCCTCGGGTCAGGCGGGGGTCAGCGTGTCGGCGGCCGGCGCCGCCGCCCCGGCGGCCGCGGCGATGCGGTCGGCGGTGCGGTGGGCCAGGGCCATGATCGTGATCATCGGGTTGGTGCCGCTCGGCGTCGGGAACGCGGACGCGTCGCCGATCCACACGCCGGGCGTGTCGTGCAGCTCGCCGTCCGGGTTCGCGACGCTCGTCGCCGGATCGGCGCCCATGCGGCAGGTCCCCATCTGGTGGGCGGTGAACAGCCGCATGCCCCCGGCGCGCAGCGGGATGCGCTGGATCCGGGCGATGTAGGCCTCCAGGTCGTCGCCGCGGCGCCAGGTGGGCAGTCCCTCGGCCATCGTGTGGATGGTGTGCGCGCCGGCCGCCTCGTGACAGCGGACCTGCGCGTCGAGCGCCCGGCGGGTCAGCGCGACGTCCCGCGGCTCGGCCTCGAGGTCGTAGGTGTGCACGGCCTCGCCATCGGCGTCGATGGTCACGCGGCCGCCGCCCTGGTCGCGCAGCAGGCCGATGAACGTCGCGGCGTGGCTGAAGCCCTCCATGGCGGCCTTGTGGTCCGCCGCGGAGGTGAACGGGATCGCCGAGGCGGCCACCGCGGTCGTGTACTGCGCGCCCTCGATCAGGAAGCCGTAGCCGTCGCCGGTCGCGTTGGCCCACTCGTCGACGAGCCCGGCGTGCGGAGGGCCCCACCAGGCGCGCTGGTCGTCCTGGTAGAGGCCGAAGGTGGCGGTGCACGGGTGCAGGCGCAGGTGGCGCCCGACGGCGTCGCCGCCGATGCCGGTGCGCAGCAGCAGCGCCGGGGACTCCAGCGCGCCGCAGGCCACCACGACCTGGGGCGCGCGGACGGTGACGGCGGCGCTCGCGCCCGTCTCCGGGTCGGCGTAGGCGGCGGCGACGCCCGCGGCGCGGCCGTCCTCCACGAGCACGCGCGCGGCGCGCGTGCGGCACAGGATCCGCGCGCCGTGGGCGGCGGCGTCGGCGAGGTAGGTCTTCGCCGTGGACTGCTTGGAGCCGGACTGGTCCCCGAAGCCCATGTAGCCCGCGCTCACCGCGTCATAGCGCGCCGGGTCGGCGTTGCGGTCGGTGCGGCGGAACGACCAGCCGAGCGCCTCGGCGCCCGCGCGCATGCGCTCCTGCGGCCCGTTGAGGTCCGAGCAGTCCGGGTTGACGCCCAGGCGCGCCCAGACCGCGTCCATGTGCGCGTCGAAGGCCGGGGTGGCGACGTCGCTCAGGCCGAAGTCGCGGGCCCACTGCTCGCGCACCCACGGCTTGGTGCGCAGGCAGTTGGTCCAGTTGATGACCGTCCCGCCGCCCAGGCACGAGCCCGCCTGCACCGAGACGTTCTGGTCGGCGGTCGGCGTGGGGCCGCCGCGGTAGAACAGGTGCTGGTAGGCCCACAGCTCGAGCTGGCAGAAGTCGGGCTCCTCGTACGCTCCGCCCGCCTCCAGGACGACGACCCGGAGCCCGCGCGCGGCCAGCCGCCCGGCGATCACGCCGCCGCCGGCGCCCGAGCCGACCACGACGACGTCGGCCTCCAGGGTCGTGTCGCCGTCGGGGACGAGCGGGACCAGGCGGCGCTCGTCCTGCGGTGGCGCCGACGCGGGGCCCGCGTAGCCGAACGCGGGCCAGTTGGGGTTGCGGCCCGCGGCGTCCGGCAGGCCGTAGGCGAAGAACAGGGTCAGGCTGGTGAGCGCCGCGACGCCGCCGGCGGCGTCGGCGGAGGCCAGCGCGAGGTTGCGCAGGAGCTGCTCGCGGGAGAGCTGGGAGGCCTGGGCGAAGCCCTGGGCGGCGAGCGCGTCGAGGAGCTGGCCGAGCCCGGCCGCCAGCTCCTCGGGCAGCGCGGCGATCTGCTGGGCGACCGCCTCGTCGGCCCCCACGTCGGAGGCGCTGCGGCCCCACAGGCCATGCGGGTCGCGGTCGCGGGGCAGCGACGGCACGACGGTGTCGCAGACCGCGCACAGGGTGGCGCGCTGGTCGGCGGTCAGCTCGTGGGGCATGGGCGGCGGCTCCTCCTCGGACGGCGCGGCGGGACGTCGACATCCTGTCAGGGCGCGGTGCCGGGGTCGAATCCCTGCGGGCTGGCGGCCGCGGGCTCGTCGTGCGACGGCCGCGCGCCGTCGACGAAGGCCTCGAGGTCGGGGCCGTCGATCACGAGCGCGGGCGCGTCGCCGCGCAGGGCGCGCGTCGCCAGCGCCCGGACCGGCAGCGGCCGCAGGGAGGCCAGCAGGACCGCGTTGCCGCCCTGCCGGCGGCGCACCAGCTTGCGCGCGGCGACCAGCGCGACGTGCTGGAAGGCCGTGCCCAGCGTCGCCGCCAGCTCGCGCGTGACGTCCATCGGCGGCGCGTCGATGACGTTGGCGGCCAGGATGCCGGCGGGGCGCAGGGCGCGCCGGGCGGTCGCGGCGAAGCCGGTGGTCACGAGGTGCGCGGGGATCTCCGTGCCCACGTAGGCGTCGAGCACGACGAGGTCGGCCGACGCGGGGCCGCGGCGCGCGAGGACCGCGCGGGCGTCGGCGTGGCGCACGCGCAGGACCGGGGACGGGCGCAGGCCGAGGTGCTCGCGCGCCAGGGCGACCAGGCCGGCGTCGACCTCGGCGACGACCTGGCGCGACCCGGGGCGGGTGGCGGCGACGTAGCGCGGCAGCGTGAACCCGCCGCCCCCGAGGTGCAGCGCGTCGATCGGGGCGCCGCGCGGGGCGAGCACGTCGACCACGTCGCCCAGCCGGCGCACGTAGGCGAAGTCCAGGTTGGTGGGGTCGCGCAGGTCGACGTGCGAGCAGTCCTCGTCGTCGAGGCGCAGCAGGCGGCGCCACGGCCGGCCGCTCTCGGGCAGCACCTGAGCCCACGCCAGGTCCGTCTGGCGCTCCACGCGCTCGGCGCTCCAGCGCGCCGGTGCGGCGGTGCGGCCGCGGTGGGCCATGGCGCGTCAGTACCCGGTGCCCTGGTGCACGCGGCGGCGCTCGGGCGGCGGCGCCTGGGCGCCCGCGGCGCGCTTGCGCAGGCCGTCCACCGCGGTCTGGAGGTCGGCGAGGAACTGGTCGGCCATCACGCGCGTCAGGTTCTCCTTGACCACGACGCGGAGCAGCGTCACGTCCTCGGCGTCCGGCGGCAGCGAGTAGGCCGGGACCATCCAGCCGCGCAGGCGCGCGAGCCGGTCGGCGACGTCGTGCGCGGTGAACGGCTCGCCCTCGTCCACCGTCCACGGGACCAGCGGCAGGCGCGGCTCGCCGCGGACGACGTGGAAGGCGTCCATCGCGTCGATCGCGTCGGCCAGGTGGTCGGCCACGGCGCGCATCGCGCGGTTGACGGCGACGTAGCCCTCCCGTCCGAAGCGGATCAGGTTGTAGTACTGGGCGAGGACCATCGCGGCGCCGGTGGAGAAGTTGAGCGTGAACGTCTCGTCGAGCTCGCCGAGGTAGTTCTCGTAGAACACGAGGTCCTCGGGCAGCTCGCCGCGCTCGCGCAGCACCAGCCAGCCGATGCCGGGGTAGACCAGCCCGAACTTGTGCCCGGAGACGTTGATCGAGCGCACCTGCTCCAGGCGGAAGTCCCACAGGTGGCCGGGGTCCGTGAACGGGGTGACGAAGCCCCCGCTGGCCGCATCGACGTGGATCGGGACGTCGTGACCGGTCGCGGCGCGCCGCTCGCGCAGCAGCGCGTCGATGCCCGCGACGTCGTCGTTGTGGCCGGTGAACGTCGTGCCGACGACGGCGGCGACGCCGATCGTGTGCTCGTCGACGTGCGGCGCGATGTCCTGCGGGCCGACCGTGTAGCGGTCGCGGGCCAGCGGGACCTTGCGCGGCTCGACGTCGAAGTAGCGGCAGAACTTGTCCCAGACGACGTGGACGTCGCCGCCGTACACGAGGTTCGGGCGGCCGGCCGGCCGGCCGGCGCGCTCGCGGGCCGCCCGCCAGCGCCACTTCATGGCCAGCGCGCCGAGCATCACCGCCTCCGACGAGCCGCCGCAGCGCGCGCCCATCGGCTGCACGCCGGCCGGGGCGTGGTAGAGCCCGGCGAGGATCCGCAGGACCCGCCGCTCGATCTCCGCGGTCTGCGCGTACTCGGCGCGGTCGATCGCGTTGCGGTGCAGGTTCTCGGCGACCAGCCGCTCGGCCTGCGGCTCCATCCACGTCGTCACGAAGGTCGCGAGGTTGCGCCGCGGGTCGCCGTCGAGCGCCATCTCCCAGTCGATCGCGCGGTAGGCGTCGTCCGGGTCCATGCCGCGCTCGGGCAGCGCGTCGGATGGCAGGCCCGCGGTCCACAGGTCGAGGTTCAGCAGCGGGTGGACCGCGCGGCCCGCGGCGTCAGGCATCGCCGGCCGCGGCCTGGATGCGCGCGCCCATCGCCTCCGCGAGCGCGGTGAGGCCGGACAGCGGGCGGATCAGCACCGTGAGCTCGGCGATGCGGCCGTCGGCGCCGAGGCGCAGGTGGTCGACGCCCTGCAGCTCGCGGTCGCCGACCCGGGCCTCGAACAGCAGCGCGGCGCTCTGCGGGCCGGTCAGCTCGTCGACGTAGCGGAAGTCCTCGAACGTGGCGGCGACGTGGCGCAGGAGGAACAGGGTCGCGTCGATGCCCGCGTAGGGCTTGTGGACGACGGGACTGCGGAGGACGACGTCGTCGGCGAGCAGCGGGCGGACGGCGTCGATGTCGCGGGCCAGCGCCGCGTCGCGGAAGCGCGCATGGGTGTCGGTCATGGGCGCAGCGTAGTCCGGGCGCGGCGGCGCCCGGGCCGGGGAAGCCGCGTTGCTAGCGTCGCGCCGGATGCCGACCCTCGGAGCCACCGGCCTGCGCGTCCATCCCCTGTGCCTGGGCGGCAACGTCTTCGGCTGGACGGCGGACGAGGCGCAGTCCTTCGCGGTCCTCGACGCCTACGCCGCCGCCGGCGGGAACTTCGTCGACACCGCCGACAGCTACTCCGCGTGGGTGCCGGGCAACGCGGGCGGCGACTCGGAGGCGCTGCTCGGGCGCTGGATGGCCTCCCGCGGCAACCGCGACGAGATGGTGATCGCCACGAAGGTCGGGATGTGGGCGGCGCAGCCGGGGCTCGGCGCGCAGAACGTCCGCGCGGCCGCCGAGGGGTCGCTGCGCCGGCTGCAGACCGACCGCATCGACCTCTACTACGCCCACGAGGACGACCCGGGCACGCCGGTGGCCGAGACGGTCGGCGCCTTCGACGCGCTCGTGCGCGAGGGCAAGGTCCGGCATGTCGCCGCGTCGAACTTCGGCGCGGCGCGCCTGCGCGAGTCGCTGGCCGTCAGCGACCGCGACGGCCTGGCCCGCTACGCGGCGCTGCAGCCGAAGTACAACCTCGTCGCGCGGGACGGCTACGAGGGCGAGCTCGCCGGGCTCTGTGCCGCGGAGGGCCTCGCCTGCGTCCCCTACGCCGGCCTGGCGAGCGGCTTCCTCACCGGCAAGTACCGGCCGGACGGCGCGCAGGTCGACAGCGCCCGCGCCCGCGGCGCGACGTCTTACCTCGACGAGCGCGGCGCGCGCGTGCTGGAGGCGCTGGACGCGGTGGCCGCCGCCCACGACGCGCCGGTGGCCGCGGTGGCGCTGGCCTGGCTGGGGGCCCAGCCCACGGTCGCGGCGCCGATCGCGAGCGCCCGGACGCCCGAGCAGCTCGCGGAGCTGCTGCGGGCCGCGGAGCTCGACCTGCCGGCGGAGGAGCTCGACCGCCTGGGCGCCGCGAGCGCGTGAGCGATCAGGGCCGCTCGTCGGGCGCGGCCGCTGCGCGGGCGCGCGCGGCGGCCAGGCGGTCGGCCGCCGCGGCGGCCGGACGCGCGAGCTCGCGCATCCGGACGGGGGTCGTCGGGCGCATGCCCTAGGCCGTGGCGCGGGAGTGGTCCAGGCGCCGGCGCAGCTGGTCGGCCGCGGCCTGCAGGCGCGCCACCA
>JAICJK010000123.1 GCA_025928415.1 Solirubrobacteraceae bacterium
GAGCGCGCGCTGGAGCGCGGCGAGCGGCGCGAGCGGGCGGGCCGCGCGGAGGTCCGCGAGCGCTTCGGGCTGCCCGAGCGGATGCTCGACCGGCTGGCCGAGCTCGGCGTGCTGACGCCCGACGAGCGCGGCTACGACGCCGACGACGTCCAGATCCTGCAGGCCATGGCGCGCTTCCGGGCCGGCGGCTTCGACGAGGCGCTCGGCTTCACCGTCTACGAGACGCTGCGCTACCAGCAGGCGCTGCAGCCGCTCGTCCAGGAGGAGGTCCGCGCGCTGCTCGACCGCCTCGCCGGCGAGGTCGAGCCCGAGCGCGCGGCGGAGATCATCGCCGCGGGCGCCGAGCCGCTGCGCGACCTCATCGGCGCGATGCACGCCAAGCTGCTGCTCGCCGAGCTGCGCCGCCAGCGCGGCGAGCACGAGCCGCAGGGCGAGCTGCGCAGCGCCTGAGCCGCGCCGCACGCGCCTGCGAGCACGCAGCGTGGCCGCGCCGCCCCGGGCGTCTGCGCCGACGGCGCCTACGGCGTGTGGAGCTGGCAGGCGAAGATCGCCTGCTGGGAGGGCGTGCGGTAGCTCGCGTGCACGAACCGCGCCAGGTCGGCGCGCTGGAGGGACAGCAGGTGCGCGGCCTGCGCGCGCGTCGTCGCCTGCGTGGCCACGGCCCGCCGGGCCCGCGCCGCGAAGAACGCGTCCAGCCGGGCGCTGAGGCGGGCGGCCGGCAGCCTGCCGTGGGCGGCGATCCGCTGCGGGCTCATGCCCGCGTCGCGCAGGGCGCGGAAGCGCGCCGGGGACATCCCGAAGACCTTCGGCGCCGCGGCGGGCAGCGCGGAGGTGTGGAACATGTGGAACAGCAGGTGCCGGGCGAGGTGCGGCTGCGTGAGCGTGTCGCGGGCGTGGCGGCGCAGCAGGCGGAACGTCGCGGGGGAGACGTGCCCGCGCCGCGGCGCCACGAGCGCGCCCGCGAGGCGGTCGACGTCGCGCCGGCCGCGCCGCCGCGCCAGGTCGGCCAGCGAGCGGCGGTCGTCGAGCCAGTGCGAGAGCTCCTCGCGGTTGGTGTGCAGCAGTGCGTCCAGGCGCGACTCGTCGTAGGGCAGCCAGCTCGACATGACCCACTCGGCGCTGGGCAGCCAGTCGGCGCGGGCGCCGCGCGGGGCGTGGGAGTCGGTGGCGAGGGCGTCGGAGGGCGCGGCCGACAGCGCCCCGGCCGCGAGGGCCAGCGCGGCCAGCGACGCGAGCAACGGGCGCAGGAAGGCGGTCATGCCCATCACAACGGCCGGCACGCTGCCTTCCCGGGCCACCCC
This sequence comes from Solirubrobacteraceae bacterium, assembly GCA_025928415.1. Lineage (GTDB taxonomy): Bacteria > Actinomycetota > Thermoleophilia > Solirubrobacterales > Solirubrobacteraceae > Paraconexibacter. The sequence goes on from JAICJK010000123.1 coordinate 1,302, forward strand.
AGGGTGCGCCGCGCGCCACCCCCGCCGCCCTCACCAGCGGGCGACGTGGCGCTCCATGACCCCGAATCCCTCCGCCAGCTCGATCCCGGCGCCGAGGCTGCCCGCCGCCGTCCCGAACGGCTGGACGTAGTCGGAGGACACGGGGCCCAGGCGGTCGTGGCGCTCGCGCACCGCCTCGGCGCGGAAGGCGAGCTCGCCGCCCTCGCGGAAGGTGAGCCGCCCGAGGTCCTCGGCGAACAGGACCGGGCGCCGGTGCGCGGGGGCGCCGTCGACCCAGACCGTGCGCTCGGAGGCGGCCGGGTCGTCGTGGACGCCGTCGACGAGGTTCCAGGCCACCGCGCGCCCGTCGGGGGTGCGGCCGACCCCCGCGGCCCAGCGCCACGCCGTCGCCCGGGCGTGGTGGCCGGCCGAGTCGTCCACGAGCCCGCGGGCGTCGACGGCGCGGGCGACGCCGTCGAGCCTGACGGTGCCCACGGCCCGGACCGGCAGCTTGCGCGTCCAGATCGCGTGACGGCCGTGGGGCGAGGTCACGGCGACGGGCTCGCCGTCGGCCTCGAGGCGCAGGTCGACCTCGACGCCGCGGTCGCGGATCCGCAGCGCCCCGCCGGGCAGCGCCACCGCGCGGGTGGGGCGCAGGTGCGTGCGCTCGCGCAGCACGCCGGCCCGGCGGTCCCACACCGCCCAGAAGGCCTGCGGCGCCGGGCCGATGCGCGCCACGCCGGCGCACAGCATGAGCTCCGGGCCGTAGACGCCGGCATAGCGCCACGCCTTGCGCGGGCGCAGGCCCCGCCACGCCGCGTACCGGGGCGCGGGCCCGGCGGCGGGCGCGCCGGTCGTGCGCCGGGGGAGCTCGGGGGTCATGCTGGCTATTGTTCTCGCATGTCGGTTGACTGACCAGTCAATCGCACGCCACCAAGGGAGAGAGGACCGGGACGCCGATGCGTGCCGCCGCCATCCAGCTCACCGCGACCGACGACGTCGCAGCCAACCGCGCCACCGCCGAGCGCCTGGTCCGCGGCGCCGCCGCCGCCGGGGCCCAGCTCGTCGTGCTGCCCGAGAAGTGGCCCGCCCTCGGTTCGGGGGAAGTGCTGCGCGGCGCCGCGCAGGGGCTCGACGGGCCGCTGGTCGCCTGGGCGCGCGCGCTCGCCGCCGAGCTGCGCATCGACCTCGTGGCCGGGTCGTTCTCCGAGCGGGTCGAGGGAGCCGACAAGCTGTCGAACACGTCCGTGCACGCCGGCCCGGACGGCGAGCTGCGCGGGGTCTACCGCAAGGTCCACCTGTTCGACGTCGAGGTCGAGGGGACGGTCTACCGCGAGTCCGAGCACGAGGCGCCCGGCGACGAGCTCGTCGTGACGCAGGCCGCGGGCGGCGTCGAGCTCGGCCTGAGCGTCTGCTACGACGTGCGCTTCCCCGAGCTGTACCGCGCGCTGGCCGTGCGCGGCGCCCGCGTGCTGAGCATCCCCGCCGCCTTCACCCTGCCCACCACGCGCGACCACTGGGAGGTCCTCGTGCGCGCCCGGGCGATCGAGAACGCCTGCTTCGTCGTCGCGGCCAACCAGATCGGCGAGCACGCCCCCGGCCTGCGCTCCGGCGGCCGCTCGCTGATCGTGGACCCGTGGGGCATCGTGCTGGCCCAGGCGCCGGACCGCGAGGGGTTCGTCGTCGCCGACCTGGACCTCGAGGCGCAGGCGCGCATCCGCGCGACGCTGCCCGCGCTGCGCCACCGGCGCCCCGAGGTCTACGCGTGACGGCCACGACCCGCGTGCCGGCCGCCGACCGCCGCCGCCAGATCCTCGACGCCGCGGTCCGCGTCTTCGCGCGGCAGGGCTTCCACACCTGCCGCGTGAGCGACATCGCCGACGAGGCCGGCGTCGCCTACGGCCTCGTCTACCACTACTTCCGCTCCAAGGACGAGGTGCTCGACACGCTGTTCCTCGAGCGCTGGAACGTGATGGTCGCGCTGATCGGGCAGGTCGACGAGCAGGACCTCCCGGCGCGCGACAAGCTCTACGCGATCGCGTCGTTCATCGTGGACTCCTACCGCCGCGACCCGGAGCTGATGAAGGTGATCATCGTCGAGGTGACGCGCGCCGCGAACTCGTTCGGGCGCACCCACCTCGACCAGATCCGCCTGGCCTACGACCGGATCGCCGTGATCGTGGAGAAGGGGATGGCCTCGGGCGAGTTCCGCGACGTGGTCACGCCGCAGTTCGCGGCCATGGCCTTCTACGGGGCCATCGAGCAGGTGCTCACCGGATGGATCTTCGGGATGCTCCCGACGGGCGACGAGGAGTACGAGCGGGCCAAGGGCTTCGTGATCGAGACCATCTTCGGCGGCCTCGCGGCCTGACCGCGACCGCCGCCACCGGCGGCGCGGGCCGGCGTCTTTGTTTCGCACCCCCGCGGGGCCGGATAGGATCACCGCCGCATGGACAACGAGCTGACCAAGCGCCTCATGTGGTCGGGCCTGCTGGCCGCCCTCGGGGCGCTGGCGAGCGTCGCGACGACGAGGCTCGCGGCGACCATCTGGCGCCGCGCCTTCGACGAGGACCCGCCCGAGTGAGCACCGATCCCCACAGCCCCACGCCCGCCGGGCCCGAGCCGGGCATCGCCGCCGCCGCCGCGCAGGCCGAGCCCGCCGCCGCGGCCCCGCCGCCCCTGCCGGGCCCGGAGCCGACGCCGACCGTCGGCGCGTCCGACGCCTCCTACTCCCACCCGCCCGGCTCCGCCGCCCCCTCGGGCGACGGCGGCGCGGGCGTCGCCGACCGGCCGGAGGTCCTGGCCGGCGCCGCGTTCGCCGGCGGCCTGGCGGCCGCCATGATCCTCAAGCGCCTTGGCCGTTAACGCCCCCAAGCCCCCGGACGACCGCGAGACCGCCGCCATCGCGCAGGCGCTCCAGGACGTCTCCGAGAAGGCCCAGCTCCTCGTCCGCGAGGAGATCGAGCTGGCCAAGACCGAGGTCGCCGGCAAGGTCAAGAGCCTCGCCCGCGGCGCGATCGTCGGCATCGCGGGCGGCCTCTTCGCCGTCGTCGGGATGCTCTTCGTCCTCATCGGCTGCGCGTGGCTGATCTGGTACGAGATCTTCCCCGGGGACACGTTCTTCTGGGGCTTCTTCGTGATGGCCGCGATCCTCTTCCTGCTCGGCGGCCTGGCCGCGTTCCTCGCGCTGCGGCTGTTCAAGAAGGGCTCGCCGCCGAAGCCCGAGCTGGCCATGCAGGAGGCCCAGCGCATCCGGGCGACCGTGCAGTCCCCCGAGCCGGAGAAGACGATCTAGATGGCCTCCACGCAGCGCACGCCGGAGGAGATCCGCGCCTCCATCGAGGCCAACCGCCAGGAGCTCGCCGTCTCGCTCGGCCGCCTGCGCAACGAGGTCGCCGAGATCACGGATTGGCGCAAGCAGCTCAAGGAGCACCAGAAGCAGGTGCTCATCGGCGCGGCCGTCGCCGGCTTCGTGCTGGGCGGCGGGATCGCCGGCGTCACCGGGCTGTTCCGCCGCCGGCGCTGACCCGTCAGCGCAGCAGGCCGGGCTCGATGCCCGCGACCCCGAGCAGCCCGGGACCGGCATGGGCGCCGATCACCGCGCCGATCTCCGAGACGAACTCCGGCTCGGTGCCGAACAGCTCGCGGCCCCGCTCGACCATCCGCTGCGCCTCGTCGCCCGCGCGGATGTGTTGGACCGCCCACGCGGTCGCGCCGTCGGTCTTGCGCCCCTGCAGGTACTCGTACAGGCGCTCGAACGCCCGGCCGGAGGTGCGCACGCGCTCGATCGGGACGATCTCGTCGCGCAGCGTCAGGATCGGCTTGATCTTCAGCGCGCCGCCGACCCAGGCCTGCGCCGTCCCGATCCGCCCGCCGCGCCGCAGGTACTCCAGCGTGTCGACGGCGAACCAGATCTTCGAGCTCGCCATCGCGGCCTGGCTGCGATCGACGACCTCGGCGACATCGGCGCCCCGCGCGGCCGCTGCGACGGCGGCCAGGACGATCAGGCCCAGGCCGCCCGCGGCGCTGCCGGTGTCGACGACCTCGACGCGCCGGTCCGGGCGCTCGCGCAGCGCCTCGGCCGCGGCCTGGCGGCCCGACTCGACCGTGCCCGAGATGCCGCCCGAGAGGTGCAGCGAGACGACGTCCCGGCCCGCGTCGAGCAGCGGCTCGTAGACGGCGAGGAAGTCGCCGATCGACGGCTGCGAGGTGGTCGGGAGGCTGTCGGACGCGCGGAGCTGCTCGTAGAACGCGCCGTAGTCGTCGATGTCGGCCTCCCGCACCACGCCGCCGTCACGCGAGACGTAGAGCGACACCTCGCCCACGCCGCGGTCGCCGACGAGCTCGCGCGGCAGGTAGTGCGTGGAGTCGGTGACGATCGCGACCGGGGACATGGGCGGCGAGCCTACTCCGGGCGCGCTCGTGCCACCGTGGCGCTGCGCCGGCGCTCTGGCACACTGGCGGCGTGCCGATCACGCTCGTGACGGGCGGTACGGGGCTCATCGGGTCCCACGTCACGCGCGCGCTCGTGGCCCGCGGCGACCGGGTCCGCGTCGCGCGGCGCGAGCGCTCCAAGCTCGACAACATCGCGGACCTCGACGTCGAGCTGTGCCTGTGCGACGTGACCGACCGCCGCCAGGTGCGCCGCGCGCTGGAGGGCGTGGACCGGCTGTTCCACGTGGCGGGGATGACCTCGCTGCGCGCCGGCGCCGACGCGATGTTCCGCCTCAACGTCCAGGGCACGCGCATCGTGCTCGAGGAGGCGCTGCGCGCGGAGGTCGAGCGGGTGGTCTTCACGTCCTCGGTGGCGGCGATCGGCCCCGCGCCGCGCGGGACGCGGGCCGACGAGCGGCAGGTGTTCCGCGCCGGCCGCTTCGGGCTGCCGTACGTGAACGCCAAGCACGAGGCCGAGCGCGAGGCGCTGAGCCTGGCGGCGGCCGGCCTGCCGGTGGTCATCGTCAACCCCGCCCACGTCTTCGGCCGCGGCGACCTGCACCGCTCCTCGACCGAGCTCGTCCGGCGCTTCCTGTGCCGCCAGATCCCCGCCTACGTCGACGGCGCGCTGTGCATCGTCGACGCCGAGGACGTCGCCCGCGGGCACCTGCTGGCCGACGAGCGCGGCGTCGTCGGCGAGCGCTACATCCTGGGCAACCGCAACTTCACGCTCGACCGGCTCTTCGCCGACCTCGGGCGGATCTCCGGAGTCGAGCCGCCGGCGGTCAAGCTCCCGGTGCCCGCCGCCCTGGCCCTGGCGCGCGCCGCCGAGGCGCTGCCCGGCCCGCCGGCGCTCACGCAGGGCGAGGTGCGCATCGCGTCGCTGTGGTGGGCGTTCAGCTCGGCGAAGGCCAAGCGCGAGCTCGGCTACGCCCCCGGGCATCACGAGGACACGCTGGAGCGGACGATCGCCTGGTACCGCGAGCGCGAGGGGCTCGCGGTCGCGCCCGAGGGGTCGCGCCAGCCGCTGCCGCTGCGGCTCGCGGGCTTCGGGCTGCGCCAGGCCACGGGCGCCTGGGGCAGGATCACGCCCTGATGGCCACGCTGTACCGCTGCCGCACCCCCACCGACCGGCTGTGCCCGTGCGGGCGCGTGGCGCGCGAGCTGCGCCGCGCCGGCGAGCCCGTCGAGGAGATCCGCGTGGCGCTGCGGCGGCGCGACCGGCCGGAGGTCGAGGCCGTCAGCGGCCAGCGGACCGTCCCGGTCCTGGTGCTGGACGGCGAGGCGATCTGCGACTCGCACCGGATCGTCGAGCATCTGCGCTGGCGCGCCGCGGGCGGGCGCGACGGCTGAGCGCCGCGCCAGAGGCGGCGCGGCGCTTGCGCGA
>JAICJK010000255.1 GCA_025928415.1 Solirubrobacteraceae bacterium
GCGGGAAGCTGAAGCGGGCGGCCGCGGTCCGGGTGGTCGCGGTGAGCCGCGCGGCGATCGCCCGCCGGGTCCCCGGGTCCAGGGTGACGCGGTAGTCGCCGGGCGCGGCGGACTCGTGGCGGTGGTCGAACCGCGGCACCAGCCCCGGCACGAGGTCCGACGACCCGGCGACAACGGGGGACCGCGTCAGCCCGCCGGCGACGGGCAGGATCGGCACGTCCTGGTAGGCCGAGCAGCCGGCCCCGCTGAAGTGGGTCAGCGAGAAGCCCCGCAGCCGCCGGTCGCCGTAGGTGTAGCCGCCCGAGAAGTTGGTCGTCGACGGGATCGTGTCGGGGCTGAAGGCCACCATCCCGAACGGGACGGTCGCGCCGGGGAAGGTGTTGCCCGCGCCGCCGCCGGTCCCGAAGTCCGCCGCGCCCGCGGCCGTGCCGACGAACGGGTTGACCTCGTCGACCAGGCTGGAGGCGCCGGCCGCCGGCGCGCCGGCGCCGCACCCGATGACGGCCGCGGCGCCAGCCGACAGCCACCGGCGGCGTCCCGCGCGGGTCACGGGGCGAGCCCGTCGAACATGGGCGAGGGTCCGACGACGGGGGTGGGCATCGCGGCAACCCTATGCGGCCGCCGCGGCGCCGCGCGACTGCGAGGGCGGGCGGCGCTGCCTCAGGACGCCGGCGTGTGTACGGGGGATCAGATTTATCTGATAGTCTCTCGGGTATGGCGCGCATGACGGCAACCGAGGCAGCGCGGACATTTTCGGATGTCCTCAACCGTGTGGCCGCCGGCGAAGAGGTCGAGGTCACGCGCAGTGGTGCGCCGGTCGCGCTGATCGTCCCGCCGAAGCTGAAGCTGATGCCCGCGGAGCGCTTCCGCGCGCTCATGGCCGGCGCGCCGCCGCCCGATGCGGACTTCGCCCAGGACGTCCGCGCCGCCCGTGCAGCGCTCGAGCCGCCGGCCGATCCATGGCCGTCCTGATCGACACCGACCTCCTGATCGACCTCGAGCGCGGTGTGCGAGCGCCGGCCGTCGAAGCGCTCCTCGGCGACGAGGAGCGCGCGATCAGCGTCATCACGGTCAGCGAGCTGCTGCACGGCGTGCACCGAGCCAGCGGCGCGCGGCGCACGCGGCGCCGCGCGTTCGTCGAGCACGTGCTGGGCAGCCTCCAAGCGGTCCCGATCACGGAAGGGGTCGCTCGCGTCCATGCGGAGATCTGGTCGAACCTCGCCGAACGAGGCGCCGTGATCGGCGCGCACGACCTGTGGATCGCCGCCACCGCGCTCAGCCACGGGCTCGGCGTCGCGACCCGCAACGCCGCCGACTTCGAGCGCATCGCCGGCCTCCGCGTCATCGCGACACCCGGACAGGCATGACCCCCGCCCGCGCCTTCACCGTCGACTGGGGGGACCAGGAGTTCTCCGAGGTCCGCCCCGGCATCTTCGGAGCGACCGTCGAGACGCCGCAGCTCACGGTGACGCTCTACCGCTACGGGGCCGGCTCCTCGTGGGAGACCCACGAGCACCCCGAGGACCAGGTCACCACCGTGGTCTCCGGCGAGATCGACTTCACCGTGGCCGGCGAGCCGGTCCACCTCAGCGAGGGCCAGGTCGCCTGCCTGCCCGGCGGCGTTCCCCACTCGGCGGTCGTCGGCGACGCGCCGGTGACGACGCTCAACGTCTACACGCTCCGCGGCTCGCGTGGCTGACGACTGGCTCGGCCTCGCGGGGTCGCGCGTCCTCGTCGCCGGCGCCGGCACGCTCGGCGAGGCGGTCATCGGCGCCTTCGTCGCCGCCGGTGCCGCGGTCGCGGTCGTCGACGCCTCCGCGGAGAACCTCGCGGCCAGCAGCGCGCAGGGGCCCAGGATCGAGGCCGACCTCGCCGATCCCGCCGCCTGCCGCCGGGCCGTGGCCGACGCGCGCGACGCCCTCGGCGGCCTCGACGTCCTCGTGCACTGCGTGGGGATCAACCTGCGGCTTCCGGTCGAGAAGTTCACCGACGAGCAGTGGGACCGGATCCTCGCCGTCAACCTGTCGAGCGCGTTCCACCTGGCGGCGGCCGTGCTGCCGGGGATGCGCGCGCAGGGCGCGGGCAGCGTCGTGCTCTTCTCCTCGGTCGCCGGGCTGATGGGCCACAGGAACCACGGGCCCTACGCGGCGACCAAGGGCGCGATCAACCAGCTGACCAAGGTCAGCGCACACGAGTACGCCGCGGACGGCGTCACGGTCAACGCGGTCGCCCCCGGCTACATGGACACGGCGCTCACCAGCGCCTACCTCGGGGAGGACCCGAGCCGGCGCGAGGCGCTCCTGGCGCTCATCCCCGCGCGGCGGTTCGGACGGCTCGACGAGGTCGCCGACGCCGTGCTGTTCCTCGCCTCGCCGCGGTCGAGCTTCATCACCGGCCAGATCGTGTACATCGACGGCGGGCGCACGGTCGTCTGAGCAGCGCGCCATGACTGCGACGGCGCAAGTCGACCAGTGGTCTAGCCGCGGGCCGCGGCCGCGTCGACGACGGCCCACAGGCGCTCGACGTCCGCCCCCGTCGTGTGGGTCTGGCCGACGGAGATCCGGACGAAGCGGCGATCGCCGACGGCCGAGGGCGTGACGTGCAGCGTTCCCGTCGCGTTGATCGCGTCGGCGAGCGCGTCGGTCGCCGCGTCCCCGTCGACGTGGCGCAGGCAGACGAGGGCGAAGGAGACCGGCGCGATCCGCTCGAGCGCCGGGTGGGCGTCGATGCGGCGCCCGAGCTCCCGCGCGAGCGCGACGTGCTCGCGGACGTGGTGGCGCAGCCCGCTGGCGCCGTAGTGGCGCAGCACCCACCAGAGCTTCAGGGCGCGGAAGCGGCGGCCGAGCGGGACGTGCCAGTCGCGGTAGTCGATGACGGCGCCGGACTCGCTCGCGGCGTTGCGCAGGTACGGCGGGAGGATCGACAGCGTCGCGATGAGCGGCGCGCGGTCGGCGACCCAGAGCACGTTGCAGTCGAAGTTCGTGAACAGCCACTTGTGCGGGTTGAACGTGTAGGAGTCGACGTGCTCGACGCCGGCCTGGTGGACGCGGTGCTCCTCGCAGACCATCGCCGCGCCGGCCCAGGCGGCGTCGACGTGATGCCACGTCCCGTGCTCGCGGGCGATCGGGACGATCTCGGCGACGGGGTCGACGGCGCCCGTCCCGGTCGTGCCGATCGCGCTCGTGACGATCGCGGGGACGAGGCCGTTCGCGCGGTCCTCCTCGATGGCGGCGCGCAGGGCGCCGGGGCGCAGGGCGAAGGCGTCGTCGACGTCCACGAGCCGCACGTGCCGGAAGCCCGCGACGCGCGCGCCCCGCTCGACCGACGAGTGCGCCTGCGCCGAGCCGTAGGCGACGAGCGCGTCGGTCGCCGCGCCGCGCGCGATCGCCTGCTCGCGGGCGACGACGTGGACGACGTGGGTCGAGTCCGACGCGCTCATCTGGATGACGCCGCCGCCCGGTCCGTCCGCGGTGGTCCAGCTCGCCGGGAGGCCGAGCAGCGCGACGAGCCAGTCGAGCACCTGGCTCTCGACCTCGGTCAGCGCCGGGCTGGTCGCCCACAGCATCCCCTGCGCGCCGAGGCCGGCGGCCGCGAGCTCGGCGAGGATCGACGGCCCCGACGCGTTGGCGGGGAAGTACGCGAACCATCCCGGCGACTGCCAGTGGGTGATGCCCGGCAGGACGACGTCGTCGAGGTCGCGCAGCAACGCGGCGAACGGCTCGGGCTCCTCGGGCGCGGCGTCGGGCAGCGCCGCGCGGACGTCCCCCGGCGCGACGGCCGGGACGATCGGCAGCGTGCCGACCCGCTCCATGTACGACGCCACCCACTCGACGACCTCGTGGCCGTGGCGGCGGAAGTCGTCGGGCGTCATGTGGAAGCTGTCGGGCACGCGCCGAGGCGGCCCTACGCGGTGCCGGACCGCGGACGGGCGGCGACGTCGTCGCGGGCCGGCGCGCGGCCCGTCATGAACAGCACGCTGCTCACCAGGACGAAGATCAGGAAGAGCACGAACCCGATGCCGTCCAGGACCAGGCCGAACGAGCCGATGACGCCGCCGAGACCGAAGCCCTGACAGAAGAACAGGACCCCGACGAGGATCGCCATCCACCCGAGCCACCGGGGAAGGACGCCCCGCTGCATGACCAGCAGGCCGACGGCGAGCATGAAGAGGCTGCCGAAGACGTCGCCCACGCTCTCGAGGGCGAAGATCATCAGGTACAGGGCGTAGGACGCACCCGGATCATGTCGAGCGGCGAACGCCGCGAGCTTCGCTCCGAGCACGCCGGTGATGCCGATGTCGCTGACGGCGTGGAGGGTCACGAAGAGGACCCCGCCGATCAGCACCAGCGTGGCGAGAACACGATGGCGATCGGCGTCAGCGCGCAGCCGCTCGTGCAGCGCGCTGAGGTAGATCGGGAACATCGCGGCGTAGACGATGGACACGCAGGCGATCACCACCAGCCGCCGGTGATGCTCGTCGAGCGCGTTCGCGATCTTCGCCGCCGAGTCGTCCTGGGTCAGCCCGACCCCGATCGCGATCACGGCCTCCGTCGCGATCGCGACGACGAACAGGATCCCCGCCACCCAGACCCATCGATCCCACGCACCCGAGCCCCGCGTCGCCATGACGAGCCGATCCTTCCGGTTCGCA
>JAICJK010000214.1 GCA_025928415.1 Solirubrobacteraceae bacterium
CCGAGCTGCGCGAGTTCGCCGAGCTGAAGGTCAAGAACTACTCGAGCGGGATGCTCGTCCGGCTGGCCTTCAGCGTGATGATCCAGGTCGACGCGGAGGTGCTGCTGATCGACGAGGTCCTCGCGGTCGGCGACGCGAACTTCCAGCAGAAGTGCCACGCCGAGTTCGAGCGCATCCGCCGCTCGAACAAGACCGTCCTGCTCGTCACCCACGACATGTCCGCCGTGCGCCGCTTCTGCGACCGCGCCATGCTGCTGGAGAAGGGCCGACTGGCCGCGATCGGCGAGCCGCAGGACGTCGGCAACCGCTACCTGCAACTCAACTTCTCCGAGGAGGCCCGCGCGATCGAGAAGGCCGCCGCCGACCAGGCGGCGATGACGGGCCACCACACGCCCGTCGCCTTCATGGGCGAGGAGGGCGAGACCTTCGGCGACGGCGGCGCCACGATCGCCGAGGCGTGGTTCGAGGACGCCGACGGCGTCCCGCAGCTGACGCTGGAGAACGGGCGCCCGTACACCTTCTGCATGCGGGTGCGCTTCGACCGCGAGGTGGTCGACCCGCTGTTCTCGACCTCGATGACCAACCTCCAGGGCCTGCAGCTCTTCAGCGCGTCCTCGGTCTGGACCGACCCGACGCCGGGGACGTTCCGCGCGGGGGACACGGCGCTGTTCCGCGTGGCCTTCGACAACATCCTCAGCGCCGGGCGCTACTCGATCACCGCGGCGGTCACGCTTGCCGACGGCACCTGGCTGCAGCTCCGCGAGCGGATGTTCGGCGTGATGGTCACCTCGACGCGCACGTCGGGCGCGCTGGTCGACGTGCCGAGCGTGGCCACGCTGCGACGCGAGGGCGCCGCCGAGGGCGCGACGCGATGAGCAGCCTCGCCGAGCGGGAGGCCGCGGCGCTCGCGCCGCCCACCGGGCGCATCGTCGTGCCCGAGGGCATGGGCCGGCCCACGCCGGGGCCGAGCGCCCTGGGGACCGACTGGCGGCGGCTGTGGCGGCTGTCGTGGACGCTGGCCATCACCGACTTCAAGCTGAAGTTCTTCGGCTCGGCGCTGGGCTACCTGTGGCAGCTCCTGCGCCCGCTGCTGCTCTTCGGCGTCCTCTACGTCGTGTTCTCCACGGTGTTCAAGTTCAGCAGCGGCGTGAAGTTCTATCCCGTCGCGCTGCTGCTCGGCATCGTCCTCTACGGGTTCTTCAGCGAGGTGACCTCGCAGGGCGTGCGCTCGCTCGTGCAGCGCGAGTCGCTCGTGCGCCGCGTCGAGTTCCCGCGCCTGGCCGTCCCGCTGTCGACGACGATCACCGGGCTGCTCAACGTGGTCCTCAACCTCGTCCCGGTCTACGTCTTCCTGCTCATCTCGGGCGGCAAGTGGCACCGCTCGTGGCTGCAGATGCCGTTCCTGGTCGCGCTGCTGGGCGTGTTCTGCTTCGGGATGGCGATGCTGCTCAGCGCGCTCTACGTGCGCTTCCGCGACATCGAGCCGGCGTGGGACGTCGTGCTGCAGATGCTGTTCTACGCCTCGCCGATCTTCTACCCGATCGAGCGCGTGATCGACGACCCCAAGCTGCCGGACTGGCTGGCGAAGGTCATGCTCTCCAACCCGCTGGCGGCGATCCTCCAGCAGGCCCGCCACGCGCTCATCGACCCCTCGCACCCGTCGGCGAGCAAGGCGATGGGCGGGGCGGTGTGGCTGGCGATCCCGGCCGGGATCGCCGTGCTGCTGCTGCTCTTCGGCTACCGCGCGTTCCTCCGCGAGGCGCCGCGGGTGGCCGAGGACCTCTAGACACGAGCGGCTCCGGGTAGGCGCGGGCCGCATCACCGCGGGCCCTCCGGCGTTGCAATGACCTGGAGCGCCGCCGGCGGCGGCGCGGCGGCGATGGCGAGGAGGGCACCGATGGGGTCGATGACGGGACGGGCCAGGGGTCGAGCGGGCGGCGGGCGCACGGGGCTGCGCCGAGCAGCCGCGCTGGCGGCCGTCGGGGCGACGGCGTCGCTGGCGCCGGCCGCCGACGCGGCGCCCACGACCGTGCTGAGCTTCCCGTCGCCTGACACGCAGACCGCCTCGCCGCACACCGAGATCTCCTTCCGCGGCATCACCGCCGAGGGCCTGCAGGGGCTCGTGGTCACCGCGTCGCGATCCGGGCGCCACCGCGGGGCGCTGAAGGACCATGCCGACGGGCACGGGGTCTCGTTCGTCCCCGGGCGCCCGTTCCGCCCCGGCGAGCGCGTGCGCGTCCGCGTGCCCGCCGGCGTCCGCGTCGACGGCGGCGACGGGCGCATCGACGAGTTCACCACCGCCCGGATCGCCGGCCGCTTCGCGACCGAGGGCCCGTCGGGCGCCCCGCGCGGCCACGGGCCCTTCCCGGCGCTGAAGTCGCGCCCCGACCTCGCGCCGCCGACCGTGCAGGCGCTGCAGAGCCACCCCGGCCGTGAGCCCGGCTCGATCTTCCTCGCCCCGAAGCAGGGCAGCGGCCAGGGCGGCCCGCTGATCGTCGACGACGCCGGGACGCCGATCTGGTTCCTGCCGCTCGGCGCCGGGATCCGCGCCACCGACTTCCGCGTGCAGTCCTACGCGGGCCGGCCGGCCCTGACCTGGTGGCAGGGCGCGGCGCGGGGCGGCTCGGGCCGCGGCGAGGGCATCATCGCCGACAGCGCCTACCGGATCGTCAAGCGCGTCCGGGCCGGCAACGGCTATGCCGCCGACCTGCACGAGTTCCGCCTGACCGGGCGCGGGACCGCGCTGGTGCTGGCCTACGCGCCGGTGCGGCGCGACCTCTCCGCCGTCGGCGGCCCGCGCCACGGCATCGCGGTCGACGGCATCGCCCAGGAGGTCGAGCTCGCCACGGGCCGCGTGCGCTTCGAGTGGCACAGCCTCGGCAACGTCGCGCTCACCGATACCGACCTGCCGCGCCCGACCAGCGCGCGCGACCCGTTCGACTACTTCCACATCAACTCGTTCAACCTCGACGCCGACGGCGGCTACGTCGTCTCCGGGCGGCGCGTGGACACGGTCTACAAGCTCGACCCGGCGGGCCGGATCGAGTGGCGCCTGGGCGGGAAGTCGGGGACGCTCGCGCGCGGGCCGGGCGTGCGCTTCAACCTCCAGCACGACGCGGTCCCGCACGGCTACGGGACCTACACGATCTTCGACAACTCGGCCAAGGGCGTGCGCAAGGGCTCGCGGGCGATCACGGTGCGCGTCGACGCGGCGCAGCACACGGCCACGCTCGTCCGCGCGATCCATCATCCGGACTGGGTGCTCGCGGCCACGCAGGGCGATCTGCAGGTCCTGCCCGGCGGGAACACGCTGGTCGGCTGGGGCTCGCAGGGCCGGATCTCCGAGTTCGGCCCGGCGGGGGACCTGCTGCTCGACCTGGCGCTCCCCCGCGGCTATGACACCTACCGGGCCTACCGCTTCGCCTGGGACGGGCAGCCGCCGTCGCGGCCGCGGGCGGCCGCCACGGCGTCCGGGCCGAGCACCGCGGTCTTCGCGAGCTGGAACGGGTCCACGCGGACCGCGAGCTGGACGGTGCTGGCGGGCGCGAGCCCCGGCGCGCTGGCGCCCGTGGTCAGCGCGCCCCGGACGGGGCTGGAGACGCCGATCTCGGCGGCCACGAGCGCGCGCTACGTGGCGGTGGAGGCCGTCGACGCGTCCGGCCGGGCGCTGTCGCGCTCGGCCGTGGTCAAGGTGGCGGGGCGCTGACGGTCGCCCGCCCGGCGCTCACGGCGCGGGCGCGTCGAAGCAGGCCACCCGGTTGGAGCAGCGCGCCAGCCGCCGCAGGCGCGCGGCGAGCGCGTGCCGCCGGGCGCGGCTGAGCGTGCCGTAGATGTTGTGCAGCTCGTCCGGGTCCTGCGTCAGGTCGTAGTACTCGCGCTCCCCGTTGGCCGAAGCCACGTACAGCCCGCCCGCGAAGCGGATCGCCTCGTAGGTGACCGGGTTGCCGCCCGGGGCGGCCTGGTAGTCGGGGTCCGACGGGTCCAGGTCCGGCCCCTTGTGCTCGATCAGCGCCGTCTGCCGCCAGGCGCCGGCAGGCCGGCCGTGGAGCAGGGCGGCCAGGCTGCGCCCCTGGACGGACGCGGGGATCACCGCGCCGGCGAGCTTCGCGAAGGTCGGGCGCAGGTCGATGTTCTGGGCCAGCTGGGCGACGGTCCGCCCCCGGGGGACATGGGGCCCGGCGACGATCAGCGGCACCTTCACGTCGTAGTCGAAGGCGGTCATCTTGCCGGGCATCAGCCGGTGCTGGCCGAGGTGGAAGCCGTTGTCGGAGTTGAAGATCACGTACGTGTTGCCCGCGACGCCCTCCGCGCGCAGCTTGCGTTCCACGCGGCGCAGCATCCGGTCGACGGCGAGGACCGACTGGGCCCGCTTGCGGAAGCGCTCGTCCAGCCGCTTGATCTGCCCGTGCTCCAGCGGCGGGCGGTGCGCCAGCCACGAGGGGCCGTCGCTGATCGTCTTGTCCCACGCGCCGTAGCGCGGCGCCCGCAGCCCGCGCAGCCGGTGGCGATCGCGGGGGGCGGGGGTCGCCGGCCCGTGCGGCGCGAACGTCGAGAGCTCGAGGAAGAACGGCCGGCGGGCGCGCACGGCGTCGCCGATGAACCGCACCGAGCGGCGCGCGATGACGTCGGTGAGGTAGTCGCGCGGGCGGCTGCCGAAGCGCTTGACGCGCCCGTCGACGTTCATCGCGTAGTCGAAGTTGTGGTAACCCTTGTTCGACACCGCCCACGTCGTCCAGCCCGGCGGGACCGACCGGCTCAGCACCTGGTACTCGTTGAGGTACTTGCCGAGCAGCGCCGTGCGGTAGCCGCGCGAGCGCAGGTCGGTGGCGTAGGTCGAGTGCTCCTCGCCGCGCGCGTTGAACAGCCGCCAGCCGCCGGTGGGCCAGACGTTGGTGCGCACCCTCGTGGAGTGCGGGTAGCGGCCGGTCAGCAGCGACGCGCGCGAGGCGCAGCACAGCGAGGCGCTGACGAAGTAGTTCGAGAACGTGACGCCGCGGCGCTGCAGCGCGCGCACGGTCGGCATGTAGCGCAGCAGGTCGGCCGTCAGGTCGTCGGTGAGGACGTAGACGATGTTCGGGCGGCGCGGGTCGCGAGCGCCTCGCCGCTGCGCGTCGCGAGCGCCGCCCGCGGGGTCCGCCGGCCGGTGGGCCGCGACGCCGGGCGCGCGGGCCTCGGTCGCCGGC
>JAICJK010000529.1 GCA_025928415.1 Solirubrobacteraceae bacterium
AGACCGCGGAGTCGGTGGCCTCGGTGCCGCTGCTGGCCGCCCGGCTGAAGGACGCGGGCGTGGACGCGCCGGTGCTGGGCGGGCTGGCCGGGATCATCGAGGGCCGCGTCCAGCTCACCAGCTGGACCGCGTCGCTGACCGCCCCCCCCGCGGGCAAGTCCATTCAGACGGCGAAGGCGGCCTAGGGGTTCGTTGAAGCATGGTCGTGCCGGAATGCTTCAACGGACCCCTAGAGGTAGGGTCCGTGTGCGATGGCCCCGCCCCCGCCGAAGGCGGAGCTCGACGCCGCCTTCTCCGAGCTCTACAAGGCGCACCTGCGCGACGTCTACTCGTACGCGTACTACCGGGTGGGCAACCATCACGACGCCGAGGACCTGACCGAGCAGACGTTCCTGCAGGCCTACCGGCACTTCGAGCGCGCGCAGCAGGAGTCCCAGGGCCGGCCGCTGCGCCCGTGGCTGATCCGGATCGCGCACAACCTGGCGGCCAACTACTACCGCGACCGCTCGCGCCGGCCGCAGACCAACATCGACGACGCCGGCGCGCTCTCGACCCCGCACACGACCGAGGGGCTGGTGCAGGACCGCGACGACCTGGCGCGGATCCTGCGCGGCGTCCAGCAGCTGCCCGACGACCGCCGCGAGGCGCTGATCATGCGCTTCGCGCTCGACATGGACAATCGCGAGATCGCGCGGGCGCTGGGCCGCAGCGACGGGGCGACCAAGGTGCTCATCCACCGGGCCATCCGCCAGCTGGAGGACATCGTGGCCGCGGACGCGAATGGTGGTAGACCGGACTGAGATGAGCCACCAGTTCCCGGACATCGAGGCCCGCCTGCGCGCCGCGCTCGCGCCCGTCGACCCGCCGGCGCACCTGCAGGAGCGCGTGGAGGCGACGCTCGACACGCTGGTCGAGCTCGCCGCCGACGAGCTCGAGACCTGGGAGCTGGGCGCCATGCGCGACCCGCGCAACTGGCCGCGGGCGGCGATCGGCCCCGCGGCGGCGCTCGTCGTCGGCACGGGCGCGGCGGCCGGCCTCGTCGTCCTGCGCACGCAGCGCAAGCGCCATCGCCGGCGCGCGCAGTCGCGCAACCCGCGTGACCTCGCCGCCCGCACGATGCGCGACGCCATGCGCGAGGCCCGCAAGGTCCTGGACGATCTGGCGCCCGGCGGCTGATCCGGATGGGCGGCTCGCGCGAACACACGGCAGATGGACGTGCGCGCGCTGGCCGATGAGGACCTCGTCCCGCTGATGGCGGGCGGCGACGCGCGGGCGTTCGAGACGATCTACGAGCGCCACGGCGGCGCCGCGTACTCGCTGGCCTACCGGATGACCGGCAGCCGCGCGGCGGCCGAGGACGTCACCCAGGAGGCGTTCCTGAACCTTTGGCGCTCCGGCGCCCACTACGACCGCGCGCGCGGCTCGGTGCGCACCTGGATCCTCGGCATCGTCCATCACCGGGCGATCGACGCACTGCGGCGCACCAACGTCCACGCGCGCCGGCGCTCCGACGACGAGACGGCGGCCGACCGCCTGGAGGCGCCCGAGCGCGTGGAGGAGGACGTCGCCCGGCGCGACGAGGCGGCGATCGTCCGCTCCGCGCTCGACGTCCTGCCGGCCGAGCAGCTGCAGGTGATCGAGCTGGCCTACTTCGGCGGCTTCACCCACGTCGAGATCGCCGAGATGCTCGAGCAGCCGGTCGGTACGGTGAAGGGACGGATGCGGCTCGGCCTGAAGAAGCTGCGCGAGGCGCTGGCCCACGGGGCGGTGGGGACGTGAGACGTCCTGTGTCAACCCCTGGGCGTGGTAGCGGTTGTCGGCTGGCCGTCAAGCGCTGCGCGCTCGGGCCTGCGGCCCGCCCGGTGGGTGACGGCGGCGCCGAGCATCCGCTGGGTGGCGGGTGGGTCGAGCCGGGGGCTCGAGCCGGGGATCACGACGGCGATGTGTTGTTGCAGGCCGCGGTGGCGGGCGGGGTCGTAGGGCGTGTGGTCGTGCCAGCAGCGCCAGAGGACGCGGCACCAGGCGCGGCCGAGGGTGCGGATGGCGCGGGGGTGGTCGTGCTTGCGGGCTTTGGCGGCCGCGTAGCGGTCGGCGGCCCACGGGTGCCAGTGGCGGGTGCTGTCGGCGAGCGTGGCGAGGGCGCTGCGCAGGCGGTGGTCGCAGCCGCGGCGGAAGGTCGCGACCTTGCGGCGTCCGGACTCGACGGCGACGGGGCTCATGCCGGCGTCGGCGGCGAGGTGCTCGGCGGTGGGGTAGCGCGCGCGGCAGTCGCCGATCTCGGCCAGCAG
>JAICJK010000566.1 GCA_025928415.1 Solirubrobacteraceae bacterium
CCCTGGGCTCGCGTCTCAGCCTCGGCCATCTGCGCCACGGGCTCGACGTGCTCGTCAGGAGCCCGGCCGGCGTGCGGGTCACGCTGACCGTCCCGGCCTCCGTGGCCAGACGCGCGCACCTGCACCGGCGGCGGCTGAGCGCGCGGACGCTGAAGCAGCCCGGCGTGGCGACGCTGCACATCGGGCCCAAGACGCTCAAGGCGCTGCGCCACGCCCACGGCAGGCTGAGCGCGGTCCTGGCCATCCAGGGCTCGGGCATCGTGCCCTACGCCAGGACGCTGACCCTGCGCCGCTGAGAGACGTTGACCCTGCGCCGCTGAGCAGCGGAGGCGAGGGTCGCGAGGGACCGGGGCCATCCGGGGAGGAGCCCGTCCCGAACCCGCCCCGTCCGGGCCGCCGCAGTCGCGGCCCGGACGGCGACGGCGGGCCGCACCGGCCCGCACCGCCGGCCCCGCGGGTCAGCTCCTGAGCACGTCCGGCCCGAGCTGGTCGATCGCCGTGTGGCCGCTGAGCGCGAGGGTCAGGTCGAGCTCGGCCAGCAGGCAGCGCAGGACGTGCTCGACGCCCGCCTGGCCGGCGAGCGCCAGGCCCCACACGAACGGCCGCCCGAGGCAGACCGCGTCGGCGCCCAGGCACAGCGCCTTGACCACGTCGGCCCCCGACCGGATGCCGCTGTCGAACAGCACGCAGAACGCGTCGCCCACAGCGTCGCGCACCCCGCCCAGCGCGTCGAGCGCGGCGATCGCGCCGTCGACCTGGCGCCCGCCGTGGTTGGAGACGACGATCCCGTCGGCGCCGGCGTGCACCGCCCGGCGCGCGTCGTCCGGATGCAGGATGCCCTTCAGGACGACGGGAAGCCCCGACTGCTCGCGCAGCCAGGCGAGGTCGTCCCATGTCACCGACGGGTTGGCGAACTGGAAGGCCCAGTGGCCGATCGCGGCGCCCGGGTCCTCCTCCGGGGTGCGCTCCAGCGCCGCCCGGAACACCGGGTCGCTGAAGTAGTTCGCCACGCCCTCGCCCTTGAGGAACGGCAGGTAGGCGAGCTGCAGGTCGCGCGGGCGCCAGGCCAGCAGCCAGGTGTCGAGGGTGACCACGAGCGCGTCGTAGCCCGCGGCCTCGGCGCGGTGGACGAGGCTGGCGGCCAGCTCGCGGCTCTTGGGCCAGTAGAGCTGGAACCAGCGCGGCCCCGCGCCCGCGGCCTCGGCGACCTGCTCGATGGTGTGCGACGACGCAGTCGAGAGGATGTGCGCCAGCCCGTGCGCGGCCGCCGCCCGGGCGACCGCGAGCTCGCCGTCCGGGTGGACGATCGACTGCACGCCGACCGGGGCGAGCAGCACCGGAGCCTTCATGCGGGTCTCGAGCACCGTGGTCGCGAGGTCGCGCTCGGAGACGTCGCGCAGCATGCGCGGCACGATCTCGTGACGCTCGAAGGCGGCGAGGTTCGCGCGCGCGGTCCGCTCGGTCCCCGCGCTGCCCGCGACGTAGCCGAACGGCCCGTCGGCGAGCTTCTCGCGCGCCGCGCGCTCGAGCCCGTCGACGGAGATCGGCAGCGCCGGGAGGTCGCCGGCCAGGCCGCGGCCGTAGATCTCGAGCTGGAAGCTCGCCGGCGGCGCGGCGGGCTGGTGCGGGGTCTCGGTCATCGGACGCGAGACTAATGGCCGCCGGCCGGCGAAGGACTTCCTCACCAACGCACCGCCGCGCGGGCGTAGGCTCGGCCCGCCCCAGCAGCCGACGAAGGAGCGTGCCGTGTCCCGCGTCCGCCCGCTGCTCGCGCTCGTCGCGGTCAGCCTCCTCGTACCCGC
This sequence comes from Solirubrobacteraceae bacterium, assembly GCA_025928415.1. Taxonomy (GTDB): domain Bacteria; phylum Actinomycetota; class Thermoleophilia; order Solirubrobacterales; family Solirubrobacteraceae; genus Paraconexibacter. Next base: position 1,803 of record JAICJK010000566.1, read on the forward strand.
CGCCGCCGCGCAGGCGCGCGTGCTCAGGGTCGGCACCTTTCACGGCCACCGCGGCTCCTACCGGACGATCCAGCGCGCGGTCGACGCGGCGCACCCGGGCGACGTCGTGCTGGTGGCGCCCGGCGTCTACCACGAGCGCGGCGACTACAAGGGGCCGCACGCGTCCGGCGGCGGGGACGAGGCGGGGGCCGGCGTGATGATCACGACGCCGGGGATCACCCTGCGCGGCCTGGATCGCAACAAGGTGATC
>JAICJK010000519.1 GCA_025928415.1 Solirubrobacteraceae bacterium
CCTCGCCGTCGACCAGGTCTTCCTGTCCTCCGACCTGCTGCAGTGGCACGTCGTCGTGCGCAACGCCGGCAGCGCGGACGCGCCGGCGACCCGGACCGGGATCGCGCTGCCCGGGACGCCGCCGACGTCGCCCGAGACGCCTCCCGCCCCGCCCGCGGCGCCTCCCGCCCCGCCCGCGACGCCTCCCGCCGAGCCTCCGGTCGCGCCGCCGGTCCTGACGCCGCTCCCGGACCTCGCCATCGACCAGGTCTTCCTGTCCTCCGACCTGCTGCAGTGGCACGTCATCGTGCGCAACGCCGGCAGCGCGGACGCGCCGGCGACCCAGACCGGGATCGCGCAGCCCGGGGTCCCCGAGGTGCTCCTCGACACGCCGGCGCTTGCGGCCGGCGCGACGGCTGAGGTCATCTCCCAGTGTCCCTACGGGTCGATGGCCGACGCCACCGTCCGCGCGGACGCGGGCGGCGCGGTGGCCGAGACCGACGAGACCAACAACGACGGCGCCTCCGGCTCCGTCGGCATCAACGGCCGCTGCCGCTATCCCTGAGGCGTCGACCCGCTCGCGCTCGCGCCCGCCGCCGGCGCCTCCGGTTGAGGGCGCCGGGGCGATGCGACAGAGTGGGCAGTGGCACTGCCCACTTCCCAGAAGGACGCATGAGCACGACCGAGACGCCCCCGTCGATCCTCCGGCCGCTGGCCGAGGACCTCCACGCCCGCCGCGAGCGGGCGCGCCTCGGCGGCGGCGAGGAGCGCGTCGCGCGCCAGCACGCGGCGGACAAGCTGACCGCCCGCGAGCGGCTGGACCTGCTGTTCGACGACGGCGCGTTCACCGAGCTCGGCATCCACGCCGGCATCCACCACGCCGTGCGCGGCCTGGAGGGCAAGGAGGCGCCGGCCGACGGCGTGATCACCGCCTACGGCAAGGTCGACGGCCGGCCGGTCGCGGTCGCCGCCTACGACTTCACGGTCATGGCGGGCTCGATGGGGATGACGGGCGAGATGAAGGTCGCCCGCCTGCGCGAGCTCGCGCTGACCAAGCGCATGCCGATGGTGTGGCTGCTCGACAGCGCCGGCGCCCGCATCCAGGAGGCCGTCGGCTCGCTGTTCGCCGGCTCCGGGCACCTGTTCCGCGAGGAGGTCGTCGCCTCGGGCGTGATCCCGCAGGTCGCGGCGCTGATGGGGCCGTGCGCGGCCGGCACCGCCTACATCCCGGGCCTGGCCGACTTCGTCCCGATGGTCAAGGGCCGCGGCTCGATGGCGCTCGCCGGCCCCCACCTGGTGCGCGCCGCGGTGGGGGAGGACGTCACCCAGGAGGAGCTCGGCGGCTCGCGGGTGCACTGCCGCAGGTCCGGCGTCGGGGACCTCGAGGTGCCCGACGACCCGGCCTGCATCGCGGCGATCAAGGCCTACCTGTCGTTCATGCCGTCCCACAACCGCGCCGCGCCGCCGATCGCGGCGTGCAGCGACCCGATCGACCGCGGCGACGAGGAGCTGCTGGACGTGCTGCCGCCGTCCAACCGCAAGCCCTACGACATCCACGAGGTCATCTCCCGGATCGTCGACGACGGCGAGTTCTTCGCGCTCAAGCCGCAGTGGGCCAAGACGCTGGTGACCGGCTTCGCCCGGTTCGGCGGGCGCCCGGCGGGCATCGTCGCCAACCAGCCCAAGCAGCTCGGCGGCATCCTCGACAACGACTCCGCCGACAAGGCCGCGCGCTTCGTGAACCTGTGCAACGCCTACGGGATCCCGCTGGTCTTCCTGATGGACGTCCCCGGCTTCATGGTCGGGACGAAGGTGGAGGAGGCCGGCATCATCCGCCACGGGGCGAAGATGCTGCACGCCGTCGCCAACGCGACCGTGCCGAAGGTGACCGTCGTGCTGCGCAAGGCCTACGGAGCGGGCTACTACGTGATGAACGGGCGCGCCTACGAGCCCGATCTGATCGTCGCCTGGCCGACCGCGGAGATCAGCGTGATGGGCGCCGAGGGCGCGGTGGAGATCGTGTTCCGCAAGCAGGTGGAGGAGGCCGACGACCCGGCGGCCAAGAAGGCCGAGCTGATCGCCGCCTACCGGCAGCTCATCGACGTCTACGTCGCCGCGCGCAACGACATGATCGACGACGTCATCGACCCGCGCGAGACGCGCCCGACGATCATCCGGGCGCTCGAGATGGCGGAGGGCAAGCGCGTCGAGCGGCCCTGGCGCCGGCACGCGGTCGTGCCGGTCTAATCACCTGTGCATTGGGCATCCGGTTAGGCTCGCGCGCGGTTTGCGCCGGTGCACGACGCCGATCGACAACTGCTGGAGTCCGAGCGCCTGAACCGCGCGATCGTCGCGCGC
>JAICJK010000665.1 GCA_025928415.1 Solirubrobacteraceae bacterium
CCACTGCGAGGAGCAGGGGCGCCTGCTGCTGCAGGACGAGCGCTTCGACCGCGAGCGCCTCATCGCCGGCACCGCGGGCGTGCTCGCCGCGGTGGCCTGGCGGCCGCAGGACCGCTGAGCGCTGCAGCCCGTCGCCTGACCCGCGGCGGTCGGCGCGGCGCCGGCAGGCGTGGTGGAAGTGGAGCCAAACCCTCCGTTTGTGGCTACCATCAGCGGGGACATGGCCGACCAGACCGAGATCCAGGCCGCGGAGGCCGGCGCCGGCCGCCCGCTGCGCAAGGACGCGGAGCGCAACCGCCGGCGCATCCTGCAGGCCGCGGGCGAGGTGTTCGCCCAGCGCGGCCTCGGGGTCACGCTCGACGAGATCGCCCGCCACGCGGGCGTGGGCGTCGGCACGGTGTACCGGCGCTTCCCCGGCAAGGAGGACCTCATCGAGGCGCTGTTCGCCGAGCGCCTGGATCGTCTGTCGGCCGCGGCCGAGCGCGGCCTGGCGAACGCCGACGCGTGGGACGGGCTGGTCGGCTTCCTGCACGACGCCCTGGAGCTGCAGGCGGCCGACCGCGGCCTCAAGGAGCTCATGTGCAGCACGTCGCACGGGCGCGACCGGATCGCCGAGGCCCGCGAGCGCCTCAAGCCGCTCATCGACGGCCTCGTCGCCCGCGCCCATGCCGGCGGCGCGCTGCGCGACGACGTGCGCGGGCAGGACCTGGCGCTGCTGCACGTCATGCTCGGTGCCGTCGCGGACGTCACGCGCGACGTGCGCCCCGATCTCTGGCGGCGCTTCCTGGCGCTGCTGGTCGACGGGCTGCGGGCGCAGGGCGGCCCGCGCGAGCCGCTGCCCGGGACGGCGCTCGCCGACGACGAGCTCGAGCGGGCGATGCAGGCGCCGGCGGGCCGCGCGCCGGCCGGCCGCGTCCCTTAAAGGGTCAGGGCCGCCGGGGTATGAGGGCGGCCCTGAGGGGAGGAGAGACTGCATCCATCAAGCTACGCCCCTCGAGCAGGGTCGTCCAAGACTTCTTCGCCGCCCTGGTGATAGGTGCAGCGACTCAAGATCGCAGCGGGCCTGACTGGAGTCGTTCCGGATAACTCGCTACGGTGGCCCTGTGCCCGACGTCCTCAACGCCGACGCGCTGGCCACCGCCCTGCGGACCGCCGGCCGGCGGGTGACGACCCCGCGGCTGGCCGTCTACGCCGCGGTGGCCGCACACGGGCACCTCGACGCCGACGGCGTCGGGCGCGCGGTGCGCGGCGAGCTCGGCTCCGTGTCGACGCAGACCGTCTACGACGCGCTCGGCGTGCTGTGCGAGCTCGAGTTGCTGCGCCGCATCGAGCCCGCCCACAGCCCCGCGCTCTACGAGACGCGCGTGGCCGACAACCACCACCACGTCATCTGCCGCGGCTGCGGTGCGGTGGCCGACGTCGACTGCGCCGTCGGCGACGCCCCGTGCCTGGAGCCCAGCAGCGCCCGCGGCTTCGTCGTCGACGAGGCCGAGGTGACGTACTGGGGCCTGTGCCCCGCCTGCCAACCCACCCCCGGAGGAGC
>JAICJK010000148.1 GCA_025928415.1 Solirubrobacteraceae bacterium
CTGGTCGACGGCAGCCTGTGGGACGGCGTCGTCGAGCGCCTGGAGGACCGCCGGCGCTGCGTCGTCCCGGACCTCCCGCTCGGCGCGCACCCCACGCCGATGCGCCCCGACGCCGACCTGTCGCCGCGCGGCATCGCCGATCTCCTCGACGCGTTCTGCGCCGCCCTCGGGCTCGATCGCGTCACGATCGTGGCCAACGACACCGGCGGCGCGATCACGCAGATCGCGGTGACCGAGCACCCAGCCCGCTTCGACCGCCTGGTGCTCACGCCGTGCGACGCCTTCGACAACTTCCTCCCGCCGATGTTCCGGCCCCTGCAGTGGCTCGCCCACGTGCCGCCGCTCCTCGCGGCGGCGGTGCAGGCGCAGCGCGTGGACGCGGTGCGCCGCTCGCCGATGGCCTTCGGGGGCATCGCCAAGCACCGCCCGCCCGGCGAGCTGCTCGACCGCTGGCTGGCCCCGGCGCTCGGGCAGCGCGCGATCCGCCGCGACGTCGCCAAGCTGCTGCGCGGCATCGACGCCCGCGACACGCTCGCCGCCGCGGCGCGCCTGCAGGACTTCACGGGCCCGGCGCTGCTGGCCTGGGCGCCCGAGCAGCGGACGTTCCCCCTCGAGCACGCGCGGCGCCTCGCGGAGATCCTGCCCGACGCGCGCGTGGTGACCATCGACGACGCCTGGGCGTTCATCCCGCTCGACCAGCCGGCCGCGCTGGCCGGCGCGATCGCCGCGTTCCTCGATCAGACGGACGCCGGCGCGGGCAGCGCGCCCGCGGGCAGCGTGCCCGCCGGGACGCTCCCGGCCCAGTCGGCGAACAGCGCGGCGGCGAGCTGACCCGCGGGGCGCGGCGCTATCGCGGGGCGCAGGTCCTCGAGCGTCATCAGCAGTGCGAGCGTCGGGGCGATCTGCAGGTCGGCGCGGTTCGGCGTCCCCTCGACGGGCGGCGCCGAGAGCGTGCCGTCGGCGATCCAGGCGTCGATCCGGTCGAGGTGGCCGGGCAGCGCGCGCAGGTCGTCGGCCAGCGCCGCGTCCGACGCCTTGTTCAGCGCGATCTCGCCGCGCGCGATCAGGGGGATCGCCGCGCGCTGCACGGCGGCCGGGAGCGCGATCTTCCCGCCCTCGGTGTACGACGGCGCCGCCGACGGGCGCGCCTTGAGCGCCGGCCACAGGACCCGCCGGGCGATCGGCTGCAGGACCTCGTCCCCCCAGCGCTCCGCCTCGAGCACCCGCTCGCGGGCGGCCGGGTCGGCCGGCAGCAGCGCCGGCTCGGGCACCAGCTCCTCCAGCCGCGCGACGATCCTCCGGGAGCCGGAGAGCTTCTCGCCGTCCGCGAAGCGGATCCCGGGCACCGTGCGCGCGCCGAACAGCGCGCGCTGGATCGCGGCGTGCGCGAGCGGCGGCAGCTCGACCAGCGAGAACGCCACGCCCTTGAGCTCCAGGGCCCGCTGGACCGTCCGGCAGGGGTGGGAGCCGTGGACGACGAAGAGCCGGGTGCGCATCACCCGACCCTATCCTTCCGCCGGATGCTCCTGGTCGTCGACGTCGGCAACACCCAGACGCACTTCGGGACGTTCCGCGACGACGAGCTCGTGGAGCACTGGCGCTTCGCCACGGTGCGCACCTCGACGGCCGACGAGCTCGGGGCCGCGCTGCGCAACCTGCTCGAGCTGCGCGGGGTCGGCCTGGCCGACCTGAGCTCGTCGATCGTCTCCTCGACGGTGCCCCAGCTCGAGCCCGAGTGGCTGCGGATGGCCGAGGCGTACCTGGACCACCGCATGCTCGCCGTGGGCCCGGGCATCCGCACCGGGATGCCGATCCTGATCGACAACCCGCGCGAGCTCGGCGCCGACCGGCTCGTCGACGCGGTCGCCGCCTACGACGCCCTCGGCGGGCCGTGCATCTCCGTCGACTTCGGCACGTCGGTCAACTACGACGTGGTCTCCGCCGCCGGCGAGTACCTCGGCGGCGTGATCGCCCCCGGCGTCGAGATCTCGCTCGACGCGCTGACCAGCCGCGGCGCCAAGCTGCCGCGCATCGACCTCGCCGCCCCCCGCCGCGCGATCGGGAAGGGTACGGTGGAGGCGATCCGCTCGGGGATGATCTACGGCCACGCCGGTCAGGTCGACGCGCTCGTGGACCGCATCCAGGACGAGGTCGGCGGCGGCGCGGCGACGATCGCGACCGGCGGCCTGGCCGAGCACATCGTCCCCTACTGCCGCACGATCGAGACCGTCGACGACCTGCTCACCCTGAAGGGCCTCAAGCTCCTCCACGAACGCAATGCCTGACGCGCTCACCGACTCCTGGGACCTCGGCGGCCTGACCGTCCCCAACCGCGTGCTGCTCGCCCCGCTGGCGGGCATCGGCAACTGGTTCGTGCGCCTGCAGGCCAAGCGCTACGGCGCGGGGATGGCCGTGTCGGAGATGGTCTCGAGCTTCGGCATCCACCACGGCAACGAGCGCACGAGCACCGAGATGCTCCGCGTGCACCCCGACGAGCAGGCGCGCGGGCGGGGGGGCGGGCGGGGCCTGGTCTCCCTGCAGCTCTTCGGCCAGGACCCGGAGGTCATGCGCAGCGCCGCCGCGATCGTGGCGCAGCGCACGCCGGTCGACGTCATCGACCTCAACATGGGCTGTCCGGTCCCCAAGGTCTGCAAGACGGGGGCGGGGGCGGCGCTGCTGAACGACCCCGACACCGCGGTGGCCGTCGCCCGCGCCGCCCGCGAGGGCAGCGGGCTGCCCGTCACGGTCAAGCTGCGCTCGGGCTCGACCCCGGGGGACACCAGCGGCTTCGAGCTGGCCCACCGGCTCGTGGACGAGGCCGGCGTCGCCGCGATCGGCTTCCACCCGCGCAGCGCCAAGGTCCACCACAAGGGCACCCCGGACTACGCGCTGGCCGCGCGCCTGGTGGAGACCCTGCCCGCGCCGGTGATCCTGACCGGCGGCCTGCGCAGCCCCGCCCAGGTCCGCGAGGCCTACGAGCGCACCGGCGCGGCGGCGGTCATGCTCGCGCGCGGCGCGCTCGGCAACCCGTGGCTGTTCGAGCAGCTGCTCGGCGTCCGCGACCCGGACGAGCCCCCCACCAGCGAGGAGGTCCTGGCCGAGCTCGACTGGGTCATGGACCGCTGCGTGGAGCACCTCGGCGAGGACCGCGCGGGGCGCTACCTGCGCAAGTTCTACCCCTGGTACCTGGACCGCCTCGGCGCGTCCAAGCACGACCAGGCCGCGCTGCAGCAGACGGCTCGCGTGGCCGAGGCCCGCGCGCTGCTGAGCGGCCTTCGCAGTGCTGCGCTGACCGCCTGAGCGGGGTCGCTATAGTGCCGCGTCGCCCGAGCTGACCACCGCTTTCCCATCCCGCCGCAACGGCGGGTTTCTGATCTGTAAGGCGCGCACCATGCCCAAGGACGTCATCCTCACCCCCGAAGGCCTCGACCGGCTCAAGGAGGAGCTCGAAGAGCTCTCCACGACCAAGCGGCGCGAGGTCGCCGCGCGGATCAAGGAGGCCCGCGAGTTCGGCGACATCTCCGAGAACTCGGAGTACGACGACGCCAAGAACGAGCAGGCCATGCTCGAGTCGCGCATCGCGGCGCTCGAGGAGAAGCTCCGCTCCGCCCAGGTCGTCTCGGCCGAGGACGTCTCGACCGACGTCGTCGGCGTCGGCGTGACGGTCAACGTGAAGTTCGACGACGGCAAGGCCCAGAAGTTCACGATCGTCGGCTCCGCCGAGGCCTCGCCGCCCGAGAAGCTCTCCAACGAGTCGCCCGTCGGCAAGGCGCTGATGGGCCACCGCCGCGGCGACGAGGTCTCGGTGGCGCTCCCCAACGGCTCCAAGCGCAAGCTCAAGATCACCAAGATCGACCTCGGCCTCTAGGCGCCCGCGATGGGCGACGACCTGCTGGCGGTCCGGCGGGCGAAGCTCGAGCGCCTGCGCGCGGCGGGGGTCGACCCGTTCCCGCACGCCTACCCCGGCGTGGAGCCGATCGCCGGCGTGCGCGCCGCCCACGCCGGCCTGGAGGCCGGGACCGAGACCGAGGCGCGCCATCGCGTCGCGGGCCGCCTGCACGCCCGCCGGGGCCAGGGCAAGATGGCCTTCCTGGACCTCGACGACCGCTCCGGGCGCCTGCAGCTGCAGGCGCGCGCGGACGTGCTCGGCGAGGAGCGGATGGAGCGGCTGCTGGAGCTCGACCTCGGCGACCTGGTCGGCGTGGACGGCGTCGCGTTCGCCTCGCGCCGCGGCGAGCTGACGCTGCGCGTCGAGGACTTCGCCGTGCTGGCCAAGTCGCTGCGCCCGCCGCCCGAGAAGCACCACGGCCTGCAGGACGTCGAGACGCGCTTCCGCCGCCGGGAGCTCGACCTGATGGCCAACGAGGAGGCCCGCGAGCTGTTCCTCACGCGCGCGAAGGTCATCACGACCGTCCGCCGCGTCCTCGACGAGGCGGGCTTCGTCGAGGTCGAGACGCCGGTGCTGCAGCCGCTCTACGGCGGCGCGCTGGCCCGGCCGTTCACCACGCACCACAACGCGCTCGACCGCGAGCTGTACCTGCGGATCGCCACCGAGCTGTACCTCAAGCGCCTGATCGTCGGCGGCCTGGAGCGCGTCTACGAGCTGGGCAAGGACTTCCGCAACGAGGGCATCTCGTTCAAGCACAACCCCGAGTTCACGATGCTCGAGTGGTACGAGGCGTACGCCGACTACGCGGTCGCCGCGGCGCGGCTGGAGACGCTCGTGCACGAGGTCGCCCAGGCCGTCGGCTACGCGGGCGAGCTGGACTTCGCGCCGCCGTGGCGCCGCGTGACGCTCGGCGGCGCGATCGCGGACGCGACCGGGATCGACGTCCTGGCGCACCGGGACCGCGACGCGCTCGCGGCGGCGATCGCGGCCGCCGGGCTCGACCTCGACACCGGCGGGCGGACCTGGCCGCAGCTCGTCGACGACCTGCTGTCCAAGTGGGTCGAGCCCGAGCTGCAGCAGCCGACGATCGTGATGGACTACCCCGTCGAGCTGTCGCCGTTCGCCAAGGCGCACCGCTCGGAGGCCGGGCTGACCGAGCGCTTCGAGGCGTTCGCCGGCGGCATGGAGATCGCCAACGCGTTCACCGAGCTCAACGACCCCGACGTCCAGCGCGAGCGCTTCGAGGCGCAGGCCCGCCTGGAGCGCGAGGGCGACGAGGAGACGCAGCCCTACGACGAGGTCTTCGTCCAGGCGCTGGAGCAGGGGATGCCGCCGACCGGCGGCCTGGGCCTCGGGATCGACCGGCTCGTGATGCTCATGACGGGCACGCGCTCGATCCGCGAGGTCGTGCTGTTCCCGGCGATGCGCGACTGAGCGTCGAGGCGGCCGGCGCGCCCGCGGAGTTGCGCGCCGACGCCCACGGGGTAAGCGATCGGCATGCCGCAGGCCCCTGGAAGTTGGCACGAAGACGCTCGGCTTTCCGGAGCCCGCATCGAGCGGGTCTTTGTGGGCGGGACCTCCCCGGCGCAGGAAGGGCGGTTGGTAGGATGGTCCATGATCGCCGACCGACCCCGAACGCTCAGCTTTCGACCTCCAGCGGTCGAAGACATGAGTGCTCGGGCGCTTCGGCGTCCCTGCAAGCCCTCGACCGACCGGACCACGCAGCACCCCACCTGAGGAAGGACGAGCATGTTCGAGCGATTCACTGAACGGGCCCGCCAGGTCGTCGTTCTCGCGCAGGAAGAGGCGCGGACGCTCAAGCACAACTACATCGGCACGGAGCACATCCTCCTGGGTCTGCTCCGCGAGGAGGAGGGCCTGGCCGCCCGCGTCCTCGAGAGCCTCGACATCACCGTGGAGCGGGTCCGGGCGCAGGTCGTCCGCATCGTCGGCTCGGGTGAGGAGGTCACGTCGGGTCAGATCCCCTTCACGCCGCGCGCGAAGAAGGTCCTCGAGCTGGCGCTCCGCGAGGCGCTGAGCCTCGGCCACAACTACATCGGGACCGAGCACATCCTCCTCGGGCTGGTGCGCGAGAACGAGGGCGTCGCCGCCCGCATCCTGCTCGACTTCGACGCGGACTCCGAGAAGATCCGCAACGAGGTCATCCGGATGCTGTCCGGCCCCGGCGGCCGCCGCTCGGGCGCCGGCCAGGGCAGCGGCACCGGCTCGTCCGGCACGCCGTCCGGGCAGGGCGAGGGCAAGAAGTCCTCCAAGCTGCTCGACCAGTTCGGGCGCAACCTGACCAAGCTCGCCGCCGAGGGCAAGCTCGACCCCGTCGTCGGGCGCGAGACCGAGATCGAGCGGATCATGCAGATCCTCTCGCGGCGCACGAAGAACAACCCGGTGCTCATCGGCGAGCCCGGCGTCGGCAAGACGGCGGTGGTCGAGGGCCTGGCCCAGCGGATCACCAACGCCGACGTCCCCGAGCTGCTGAAGGGCAAGCAGATCTACACGCTCGACCTCGCGGCGCTCGTCGCCGGGTCGAAGTACCGCGGCGAGTTCGAGGAGCGCCTGAAGAAGGTGATGAAGGAGATCACCCAGCGCGGCGACATCATCCTGTTCATCGACGAGCTCCACAACCTCGTCGGCGCGGGCGCGGCGGAAGGCGCGATCGACGCTGCGTCGATCCTCAAGCCGGCGCTCGCACGCGGCGAGCTGCAGACGATCGGCGCGACGACGCTCGACGAGTACCGCAAGTACCTCGAGCGCGACGC
>JAICJK010000515.1 GCA_025928415.1 Solirubrobacteraceae bacterium
GGCGGTGCCGTGCCCCTCGGCCCACCGCACGGGCCGTCCCAGCAGCGCGTCGCGCGCCCGCCACGCGGCCAGCAGCGCCGCGCGGTCGAGCCCGAGCGCGCGCTCCAGGCCGGCGAGCAGGCGGCCGAGCACGGCCTCGACGTCGCCGGGCCCGAGGCCCAGCGTGGCCGCGCGGTCGCGCAGCTCGGGCGGCAGGTCCTGCGCGCGCAGCGCGACGTTGATCCCGATCCCGAGCACCGCCCACCGCTCCTGCGGCCGGCCCTCGACGAGGATGCCCGCGAGCTTGCGGCCGTCCAGCAGGACGTCGTTGGGCCACTTGATCGCCGCCTGTGCGCCCGCCAGCTCCGCGACCGCGACCGCAGCGGCGAGCGACAGCAGCTCGGGCGGGTCGCGGAGCACCAGCGAGGCCAGCAGCGACGTCCCGGCGGGCGCGGCCCAGGCGCGGCCCTGGCGCCCGCGGCCCGCGGTCTGCTCGCGCGCGGTGACGAGCGTGCCGTGCGGCGCGCCGGCGCGGGCGAGCTCGCGCGCGCGGTCGTTGGTCGAGCCGGTGCTGAGCAGGTGCAGGCGCGGCGTGCCGAGGCCCACCGCGATCAGCCCGGGGTGATGGTCAGCTCGGCGTCGAGCTCGAGCCCCAGCGCCTCGCGCGCCGAGCCGCGGTTGACGGCCAGCGCGAGCGTGCGGTAGGCGTCCTCGTAGAGCAGCAGGTCGCCCGCGGCGACGTCGGTGAACGTCGTGGCGTAGTGCGCGCGCTGGCCGTTGACGGTCACCTGCGTGCCGAGCCGCAAGCCGGCGCCGGTGAGCTCCTCGTGCTCCACGTCGAGCGTGACGTTCCCGAACCCGTCGAAGGCGATGGCGTGGGCGACGAGGCCGTCGGTCTCCACGCGCGCGAGCGGCATGTGCAGGCGCACGACCTCGTCGCCGTCGAGCGGGTCCCCGGCGCCGGCCAGGTCGGCCCCGGCGGCCAGGGCGGCGGCGACCGGCGCGAAGATGTCGCGCCCGTGGAAGGTGGCCGACACCGGCTCCAGGCGGTGCACCGAGCGCGACACGTCCACGGCCTCGACGATCCCGCCGAAGCGCTGGGCCGCCAGCGAGAGCAGGCCGTTGTCCGGCCCGACGAGCAGGCGGTCCTCCTCCGCGGTGCGCAGCGCGATGGCGCGGCGCTCCGTGCCGACCTCCGGGTCGACCACCGCGAGGTGCACGCCGGGCGCGAACGAGGGCAGCGAGCGGCGCAGCACGATCGCCGCGGTGCGGACGTCGTGGCGGGGGACGCCGTGGGAGACGTCGATGACGCGCGCCTGCGGCGCGATGCGCGCCATGACCCCGTGGCAGACCCCCACGAAGTCGTCCAGGACCCCGTAGTCCGACAGGAACGTGATCGATCGCTGGGCGGTCACGGCGGGAGTCTAGTCCCGGCTCGCGCGGGTACGCGGGGGGCATGACGGAGCTGCACACGATCCCGCTCGACGAGGCCCCGTCGGGCCTGCCCGACGACGAGGACGACCCCGCGCCGCTCGGCGTCCCCGAGGCCGATCCCGACCACGACGCGCCGCCGGAGCCCCAGGAGGAGCGCCTTCCCGGCATCGCCGGCGACGACCCGCCGAGCTCAGGCTGACCGCTCGGCCGCATCGGCCAGCAGCGCGGCGAGCAGGCCGTCGGGCGTGTGCTCGGCGGCCTCGACGTCCGGCTCGCGCCCGAGCGCCCGCAGCGCGTCGCTGGTCACCGGGCCGATCGAGACCAGGCGCGGGCCGGCCAGCGTCCCGGCGGCGGCGGCGAAGAACCGGGCGCTCGACGCGCTCGTGAACGTCGCGTAGTCGCAGCCCAGGGCGGCCGACCGGGCGCCGGCGGAGAGCTCCTCGGCCACCGTGCGGTAGAGCGCGAGCACCTCCACCTCGGCGCCCCGCGCCCGCAGCGCGTCGCCGAGGACGTCGCGCGCGTCAAGCGCGCGGGCGATCAGCGCGCGGCGCACCGGCACGTCGCGCAGCGCGTCGGCCAGCGACTCGGCCACCGAGCGCTCGGGCACGACGTCCGCGGCGATGCCGTGCTCGCGCAGCGCGCGGGCGGTGCCGGGGCCGATCGCCGCCACCGTCGTCCCGGCCAGGGCCCGTGCGTCCGCCACCCCGTCGGCCGCGAAGAACTGCTCGACGCCGTTGGGCGAGGTGAAGCAGACGAGGTCGAAGCCGGCCAGGTCGCCCACCGTCGCGCCGAGCGGCTCGATGCGGATCGCGGGAGCCTCGACGACGTGCGCGCCGAGGGCGCGCAGCCGGCGCGCCAGCGCGCTCGCCTGCGCACGCGCGCGCGTCACCGCGACGGACACCCCGCCCAGCGGGCGCGCGGCGGGCAGCCAGGCCAGCTGCTCGTGCAGCGCCGCCACCGGGCCCACGAGCGTGATCGCCGGGGCCTGCAC
>JAICJK010000053.1 GCA_025928415.1 Solirubrobacteraceae bacterium
CCGCGTCGTGCAGGCGCGCGGCCAGGCCGGTCCCCCACTCCGCCCGGGTGACGAACAGCAGCCAGAAGTGCGCCAGGCCGTCCTCGGCGTGGTGGGGCAGGTAGCCCACGACGCCGAGCGCCGCGCCGTCGCGCTCGGCGATCTGCGCCCAGGCGCCGCGGACCGCCAGGCGGTCCGCCGTGCGGGCGATGTCGGCCTGCAGCGCCGGGGGCTCCCAGCCCTCCGGGGCAAAGCACCGGTAGCCCTCGAAGCCCTCGCGCACCAGGCCGCCGATCACCGGCGCGTCCACCGGCGCCGCGCGGCGCAGGACGACCGCGCCGGTCACGTCACCCGGTCATCGCGGGTGTACACGTTGACCGCCCCGCGGCGCGCGAAGCCGGCGAGGGTCAGCCCGCGGTCGGCGGCCAGCGAGACGGCGAGCGTGGTCGGGGCCCCGACGCCGACCAGCACGGGCGCCCCGGCCACCGCGGCCTTCTGCACGAGCTCGAAGGACAGCCTCCCCGACACGCACAGGATCAGGCCGTGCAGCGGCAGCTCGCCGTCGAGCGCGCGGCGCCCGACGACCTTGTCCATGGCGTTGTGGCGCCCGACGTCCTCGCGCGCGAGCAGCAGCTCGCCCGCGGCCGTGAACAGGCCGGTCGCGTGCAGGCCGCCGGTCAGCGCGAAGCCGGGCTGCGCCAGGCGGTCGGGCAGCGCGGCGAGCAGGTCGCGCGCGACCTGCGGGCCCGGGGGCAGCGGGTCGGCGTGGACGGCGACCTCCTCCAGCGCCCCGCGGCCGCAGACCCCGCACGAGGACGTCGTGTAGAAGCGGCGCGCCGCCGACCCGGGCCGCGCGCGCAGCTCGGCGTCGACCTCGACGACGTTGGCGGCCAGGTCGGCGGCCGGGCCCGCGCCGCGCAGCTCGCCCAGCAGCCCTTCGCCGTGCAGGAAGCCGACCGCGAGCTCCTCGTCGTGACCCGGGGTCCGCATCGTCACCGCGAGCGCCTGCCCGCCGACGCGGATCTCCAGCGGCTCCTCGATCGCGACGCGGTCCTCGCGGCCGTCGTGGCGCAGCGGCGCGTGCAGGCGGGCGGTGGCGTCCATCGCCCCGGTCTACCACGAGACGGGCGCGCTCACGCGCGGCCGGGCGTTCTCTACTCGTAGGCGAGCGCGTCCAGCACGTCCAGGCGGGACGCCCGGCGCGCCGGCAGCACCGCCGCCATCACGCCCGCCACCGCGGACAGGATCAGCACGACGACGAGGCTGCCCACGGGGATCGAGAGCTTGAACCCGTCCAGCGGCTGGGTGACCAGGATCGCCAGGACGACGCCGAGCACCAGGCCCAGCACGCCGCCGATCAGCGCCGTGATCACCGCCTCGTAGCGGATCATCCGCCGCACCTGGCGCCGCGAGGTGCCGATCGCCCGCAGCATCCCCAGCTCGCGCGTGCGCTCGGTGATCGACAGGACCAGGGTGTTGACGATGCCGAACAGCGAGACCACGATGGCCAGCGCGAGCAGCGCGTAGATCAGCCCGAGGAGCTGGTTGATCTGGTCGGCCTGGTTGCCCTTGAACTCGGACTCGGTCAGCGCCTCGACCTGCGGGAAGTCCTGCGACAGCCGCGCGTCGACGGCGTGCTTGACCGCCTTGGCGTCGGCCCCGGGCGCGAAGCCGACCAGGACGAACCCGTCCTTGGTGGAGGCGAAGTCCCGCACGAGGGTCTGGTTGTCGACCGTGAGCTGGCTGAGGAGCTGCCCGCGGTCCTCGGCGATGCCGGTCACGCGCAGCGACACGGTCCGGGTCGTGGGCGTCTTGACCTGCAGCCGCTGGCCGGGCTTGACGTCGTGGTCGTCCGCGTAGCCCTTGGCGACGACCACGCCGTCCGGCGGCAGCGCCTTGAGCTTGTCGCTGCCGTGGGTGACGTTGTACAGCGTGCTGAAGCTCGCCGGGTCGATCCCGGTGACCTGGACGTCCTTGCCGGCCAGCTTGCCCTGCGAGAAGCGCATCGGCGAGACGTCCTGCACGCCCTGCACGCCGGCCACGGCCTTCGCGGCGCCCGGCGAGAAGGGCCCGAAGCCGTTGATGTTCTGCAGGATCACGCTGGCGTTGGAGCCGGTGTCGACGGCGTCGTTGATCGTCTTCTTCGCGCCGGCGGCGAAGATCGACGCGAACGTCACGAGCGCCACGCCGATCATCAGCGCCGCCGCGGTGACCGCGGTGCGCCCCGGCTGGCGGACCGTGTTCTCGCGCGCCAGGCGGCCGGTCATGCCGGCCAGCGCCTGCAGCGGCCGGCCGACGGCCGAGGCGATCGGGCCGACGAGCCGCGGGCTGAGCAGGGCGACGCCGAGGAAGGTCAGGGCCGCCCCGCCGCCCAGGAGGCTGAGCGCCTTGGAGCTCGAGCCGCCGCCGAACAGGCCCCAGGCCATGAGCGCGAAGCCGATCGCGGTCAGGACCACCGCCAGGGGGAAGGCCAGGCGCGAGGTGCGCGTCTGCGGCAGCGCGACGCCTTCGCGCAGCGCGGCGACCGGCGGCACGCGGGTGGCGCGCAGCGCCGGCGCGAGGCTCGCGATCAGCGTCACGACGATCCCGACGAGCAGCGAGACGATGATCGTGCGCGACTCGATCACCGTGCCGCTCGACGGCAAGTCGACGCCGACGGCCTTGAACAGCGCGCGCAGCCCCGACGCGACGACGATCCCGATGCCGAGGCCCACGAGCGAGCCGAGCACGCCGAGCACCAGGCCCTCGGTCAGCACCGAGCGGAGCACCTGGCGCCGCGATGCGCCGAGGGTCCGCAGCAGCGCGAACTCGCGCGCCCGCTGGGCCACGGTGATCGAGAACGTGTTGAAGATGATGAACGCGCCGACGAACAGCGAGATCCCCGCGAAGGCGAGCAGCGCCGTCGTCAGGAAGGACAGCGCGCCCTTGATGTCGTCCTGCTGGTTCTTGGTCTGCTGCTTGCCGGTGCGGACCGTCACCGACGACGGCTCGACCTGCTGGATCGCCGCCTTGAGCTGGGCCGGGGTGGTGCCCGGCCGGCCGGCCACGTAGATCTCGTCGTAGCGGCCGACCTTGCCGGTGACGCGCTGCGCCTCGGGCAGCGTGAGCTCCACCGTGGTCGCGCCGCCGAGCGAGTCGACGCCGGCGATCGTCAGCAGGCCGGAGATGCGGTACTGCTTGCGCGGCGCGGCGGCCTGCAGGCCGATCGTGTCGCCCACGTGCAGGCCCTTGCGCTTCGCCGTCGCCTTGTCGATCGACACCTCGCCGGCGTTCGCCGGCGCGTGGCCCTGGGGGTACTCGGCCGCGGAGAAGCGGGCGGGCAGCACGGAGCCGATGATCGTCGGCGCGCCACCGGACTTGATCGCCTTGCCGTCCTTGCCGATCACCACGCCGCTCTGGTCGTTGACCACGCCCTGGGCCTCGCCGACCTGCGGCAGCGCCTTCACCCGCGCGAGCACCGAGCCGTCGAGCGACGGGACGGTGCCGTTGTCCTGGCTGCCGATCGAGTCGTTCGGCGAGACGACCGCGTCGGTCTTCGCGTAGACCGCGGTGAAGATCCGGTCGAAGGACCGGTTGATCGTGTCCGTGAAGACGTAGGTGCCCGCGATCAGCATCACGCCGAGCGCGACGGCGAGCGCGGTGAGCCCCAGGCGGGTCTTGCGGGCCAGCAGGCCCTTGAGGGCGACCTTGCGCACTAGCGGTCCTCGTCGCTGGAGACCCGCCCGTCGGTCAGCGTGATCGTGCGGTCGCCCACCGCCGCGGCGTCGGGGTCGTGGGTGACCATGATGATCGTCTGCCCGAACTCGTCCACCGAGCGCCGCAGGAGGGCCAGGACCTCCCCCGACGTCGTCGAGTCCAGGTTGCCGGTGGGCTCGTCGGCGAAGACGACCGCGGGCCGGGAGGCGAGCGCGCGCGCCACCGCGACGCGCTGCTGCTGGCCGCCGGACAGCTCGGCGGGGCGATGGGTCAGGCGGTCGCGCAGGCCGACGGTGTCCACCAGCCGCTCGATCCACTCGGGGTCGGGCTTCTGGCCGGCGATCGACAGCGGCAGCAGGATGTTCTCCTCCGCGGTGAGGACCGGGAGCAGGTTGAACGACTGGAAGATGAACCCGACCTTGTCGCGCCGCAGCGTGGTCAGCCCCTGGTCGTCGAGGCCCGCGAGCTCGGTCCCGTCGAGCACCACCGAGCCGCTCGTCGGGCGGTCGAGGCCGGCCAGGATGTGCATCAGCGTGGACTTGCCCGAGCCGGACGCGCCCATGATCGCGGTGAAGCGGCTGGGCGGGAAGGCGATGGTCACCCCACGCAGCGCGTCGACGGCGGCCTCGCCCTCGCCGTAGCGGCGGGTGAGGTCGGTCGCCGCGACGATGGCGGACGTGGTCGTGGCTGTGCTGGAAGGCGCAGGCATGCGGCGCAGTGTTGCGAAAACGCGCGCGGGCGGCGGTACGGGCAACCCCCGGCCGGGGGGTCACGCCTGCCTCCGGCGCTCAGGCCTGCAGGTAGGTCAGGACGGCCAGGACGCGGCGGTGGTCGTCCTGGGTGGGCGGCAGGCCGAGCTTGCCGAAGATGCTCGTGACGTGCTTCTCGACGGCGCGGTCGGTCACGACCAGGCCCTCGGCGATGGCGTGGTTGGAGCGGCCCTCGGCCATCAGCTCGAGCACGTCGCGCTCGCGCGGCGTCAGCTCGGCCAGGGGGTCGTCGCGGCGGTGGCGGCCCAGCAGCCGCGCCACGACCTCCGGGTCCAGCGCGCTGCCGCCCTGCCCGACGCGGCGCACGGCCTCCACGAAGCGCTCGAGGTCGGCGACGCGGTCCTTGAGCAGGTAGCCGATCCCGCCCGCGTCCCCGGCCAGCAGCTCGACGGCGTAGGCCTCCTCGACGAACTGGGAGAGCACGAGCACCCCCGTCTCGGGCCAGCGCTCGCGGATCTCGGCCGCCGCCTTGAGGCCCTCGTCGGTGTGGGTCGGCGGCATGCGGACGTCGACCACGGCCACGTCGGGCCGGTGGGCGTTGACCTTGCGCAGCAGGTCGCCGGCGTCGCCCGCCTGGGCGACGACCTCGAGGCCCGCCTCCTCGAGCAGCCGCGCGATGCCCTCGCGCAGCAGCACGGAGTCGTCGGCTAGGACGACGCGCACGGGATCCTCGCCCTGACGACGGTCCCCGCGCCCGGCGGGGAGAGGATCTCCAGCCGGCCGTCGACCGCGGCCAGGCGGTCGGCGAGGCCGCGCAGGCCGGTCCCGGCGGCGGGGTCGGCGCCGCCGACCCCGTCGTCGCGCACCTCCACCACGGCGTGCCCGTTGACGCGCTCGACGGCCACGCTGGCGTGCCGGGCGCCCGCGTACTTGGCGACGTTGGTCAGCCCCTCGGCGAGCACGAAGTAGGCGACGGTCTCCACGGCGTTGGGCAGCCGCTCCGGCGGCATGCACCGGATCTCGACCGGGACGGTGGCGCGCTGCACCAGGCCGTCGACGGCAGCGCCGAGCCCGCGCTCGGTCAGGACGGCGGGGTGCAGGCCGCGCGCGAGCTCGCGCAGCTCCTGCTGGGCCTGGCGCAGCTCCTCGCGGGCGCCGTCGAGCAGCTCCCCGGCGGCGGACGGGTCGTCGCGCAGCTTGGCGCGCGCCATGCCGACCTGCAGCCCGAGCGCGACGAGCCGCTGCTGGGCCCCGTCGTGCAGGTCGCGCTCGAAGCGCCGCCGCTCGGCCAGGCCGAAGGCGATGATCCCGGCCCGGGACTGCTCGAGCTCCTCCACCCGGGCGCGCAGCTCCGCCCCCAGGCGCTCGTTCTCCAGCGCGAGCGCCGCGGCGGCGCCGGCCGCCTGCACGAGGTCGGGGTCGTCGAGCAGCGCGGCGTCGTGGACCAGCGCGGCGATGCGGCGCCCCTCGGCGCGCACCTCGGTCACGCCGCGACCCGCGCCGTCGGCCGGCAGCTCGACCGCCCGGCCCTCCAAGTCGACGTAGCGCTGGTCACGGGGCAGCCAGTACAGCAGGCGCAGGGTCGGGTCGCCAAGCGCCTCGGCGAGCGCCTCCCGCACGCCGCCGGTCCGCCGGGCCGCGCTGAGGCGCTGGATCAGCGAGCCGATCGCGCCGGCGGCGAACCAGCGGCGGCGGCCGAGGCCGAGCAGGAAGACGTAGGGCAGCGCCAGCAGGCAGGCGAGCGCCGCGAGGTCGGGGACGAGCGCCACGGTGGAACCGGCGCCCACGAGGTCCAGCCCCACGCTCAGCCCCACCCCGAGGATCAGGCCGGTGCCCGTCCACAGCACGGGCCCGAGGCTGCGGCGCTCTGGCGCCGTGGCCGCCCGCCAGCGCTCCACGAACGTCGCGATGACCGCGCCGGCGAGCAGCACGCCCAGGCCCTCGGCGACGCCGAGGGCGACCTTGGCCACGCCCGGGGCATGGACGAGGACGTAGGCGTTGCGGGGGTGCGAGTCGTCCTCCAGCGGGCCGTCGAGCAGCAGCAGCACGAGGTTGGCGCCGAGCACGAGCGCGTAGACGCCGCCGACGATCCAGCGGTCGCGCGCCCGGTCCAGGCGGCCCTCGGGGAACGCGAGCAGCATGTGGACGATCGTCCCGAGGTACAGCGACGAGAAGACGTAGCCCAGGCCGTAGAGCGCGGGCGTGTCGGAGGCCATCGGGGCGCTCAGGAAGAAGACGAACCCGACCGCGGTCATCAGGGCGCCGAAGCCGCTGTGCGGCCGCCGCCACCAGGCGAACAGGCCGACG
Source organism: Solirubrobacteraceae bacterium (assembly GCA_025928415.1). Taxonomy (GTDB): domain Bacteria; phylum Actinomycetota; class Thermoleophilia; order Solirubrobacterales; family Solirubrobacteraceae; genus Paraconexibacter. The sequence goes on from JAICJK010000053.1 coordinate 6,693, forward strand.
CCGATGAACGACAGCATCATGAACGGCGACGCCAGGGCCCAGACGGGCGCCTCCCGGGCGTCGCTGGACAGCAGCAGCGCGGAGCCGAGCGCCGCCAGCAGGACGCCGAGGGCGGCCAGCAGCCACAGCTGGGTCCGCAGGTTCAAGCCAGCACCGCCTCGAGCGCCGCGCCCGAGAGCTCCCCCTTCGGGATGAAGCCCCGGGCGCCGCTCGCGAGCACGAGCGGACCGTAGTCCGAGCCGTCCCGGCTGGAGATGAGCACGACCTGCGGGTGGGCGCCCGTCGCCCCGGCGGCGGTCAGGCGGGAGGCGACGGCGAACCCGTCGAGATCCGGGAGGTTGACGTCGAGCAGCACGACCTGCGGCGCCAGGCGGCCCGCGCACTCGAGGGCGCTGTGCCCGTCCGGCGCCTCGCCGACGACGTCGTATCCCTCGGCCTCCAGCAGCATGCGCGCCGTCGCCCGGAAGCTCGGGTGATCGTCGACGATGAGGACGGTGGTCGCCATGCTAGGACCGGAAGATGGAGCGCGTCCTGGGGCGCGGCAAGGGGGCTACCCGCACTTCGCGGCTCCTGCGATCGCACGGTACGCGGCCCCCGGATCGTCCGCCCCGAAGACGGCCGTGCCGGCGACGAACAGCGTCGCCCCCGCCTCCGCGCAGATCCCGGCCGTGGAGGTGTCGATGCCGCCGTCCACCTCGAGCTCCGTACCCGGGGCCAGCAGCGCGGCGATCCGCCGCAGCTTGTCCGGCGAGCGCGCGATGAACGCCTGCCCGCCCCAGCCCGGGTTGACGGTCATGCACAGCGCGAGGTCCACGTCGAGCTCGCCGTAGACGGTGGGCGGGGTGCCCGGGTTGACCGCCAGGCCGGCGCGGCAGCCCGCCTCGCGGATCGCCTGCACCGTGTAGTGGACGTGCGGCGTCGCCTCGGCGTGGAAGGTGATGCCGGTCGCGCCGGCCGCGGCGAAGGCCTCCAGGTGGCGGTCGGGGCGCTCGATCATCAGGTGGACGTCGAGGTCGACCGCGTCGCCCACGTGCTCGCGCAGCGCGCCGAGGACGGCGGGCCCGAGGGTGATCGGGGGCACGAAGTGGCCGTCCATGACGTCGACGTGGATCACCGTGGCCCCGGCGGCGAGCACCTCGTCGACCGCGGCCCCCAGGCGCGCGAAGTCGGCGGCGAGGATCGACGGGGCGACGCGCCGGCTCATACCTCGGCGAGCATCGACTCGCCGCAGTGGTTGCAGGCCACGATGGCGGTGGACGACATGCGCACGATCGTCGAGTGCTCGCCGCAGTTGGGGCAGACCGACAGCAGCTCGAAGCGGTGCAGGCAGGAGACGCAGCGGTAGCGGCCGGGCAGGTTGGTCGGCCTGAGCCAGGGCTCGCCGCAGTGCGGGCACAGCGGCCCAAGGTTGACCCCGGCTTCCACGGGCCGGAGTCTAGGGAGCCGCCGCCGGGGCGTGCTCGGCGGCGAGGTAGAACCCGTCCGTGCCGTCGCGATGGGGCAGCGTCTGCTCGCGCTCGGGGCCCGGCAGGCGCTCCTCCGCGGCGTTGATCGTGCAGGTCGAGTAGACCAGGCGCCCGCCGGGCCGCACCGCGGCGCGGGCCGTGGCCAGCAGCGCGTCCTGCACCAGGACCAGTCCCTCGATCGCCGCGGGGGTCATCCGCCAGCGCAGGTCGGGGTGCGAGCGCAGGGTCCCCAGGCCCGAGCACGGCGGGTCGAGCAGCACGCGGTCGAAGGGCCGCTCGGCGCGGAAGCCGCGGGCGTCCGCCTCGACCACGGTGACGCACGTCGCGCGCAGCCGCTCGCAGGTCGCCCGCAGCGCCCGGGCGCGGCCGGCGTGGCGCTCGACGGCCACGACCTCCCCCCTGTCGCCCATCAGCGCGGCGAGGTGGGTGGTCTTGCCGCCCGGGGCGGCGCACAGGTCCAGCACGCGGTCCCCGGGCCGCGGCGCGACCATCCGCGCGACGCGCTGGGAGGCCCGGGACTGCGCGACCACCGCCCCGGACCGCCACGCCTCGGCGGCCACGAGGTCCAGCGGGCCGTCGAGCACCAGCGCCTCGCCCTCGCGCCGGCCGGGCGGCAGCTCGACGCCGGCGGCCTCGGCGTCGACGAGCGCGTTGACCCGCAGCGCGCGCTCGGCCGGCTCGTTGTCGGCGGCCAGCAGGGCGCGCGTCTCCTCGGCGCCGAGCTGATCCCACCACAGCCGGACCAGCCACTCGGGGTGGCTGTGGCGGATCGCGGCGCCCGCGGGGTCGGCGTCGGAGGGCAGCTCGGCGCCCTCGCGCTGCACGCGGCGCAGGACCGCGTTGACCAGGCGATGGCCGGGGCTGGGCTTGGCGAGCTCCACGGCCTCGGCGATCGCCGCATGGCCCGGGGTGCGCAGGTAGAGCAGCTCGTAGAGGCCCAGCCACAGCGCCGCGGCGACCGCGGGGTCGAGCCCGCGCCGGACGTGGCGGGCGGCGATCCAGGCGAGCGTCCCCTGGCGCTGCACGGTCCCGAAGGCGAGCCGCTTGGCCAGGGCGCGGTCGCGCGGCTCCAACCCGCGCGACTCGCCCTGCAGCGCCCGGTCGGCGTAGGCGCCCTGCTCGAAGACCCGCCGGACGACGGCGTAGGCGGCCCGCCGCGCCGGGCTCGCGCCGGTCACCGGGCGGGGCTGGGCGGGCGGCGCTCGCGGCCGCGCAGCCAGGCCCCAGCCGGCATCGCCCGCCGTCCCGGCGGCTGGACCTCGAGCAGCTCGAGGTCGCCGTAGAGGACGCGGTCGCCGTCGGCGGTCAGGACGCCGGCGGGCCCGCCCGTCCCGGGCGCGAGAGCCCGCGCCGCGTGGACGCCGAGCATCCCCTCGGCGCCCAGGTCCACGCGCGCCCCGATGTGCGGGCGCAGCGCGCGCACGACGCGCTCCTGGGCGAGCGCGGGCGCCGCCGGGTCCAGGGTCCGGTCGGCCGCGGTGATCTTCTCGGCGTAGGTGACGCCGTCGGCGGGCTGCTCGGCGAACGGCGGGCGCTCGTCGAGCGCGCGGATCAGCAGGTCGCCCGCCAGCGCCTCCAGGCGCTCGGCCAGCGAGGCGTAGTCGTCGTCGGGCGCGATCGGCTCGCGCGCCTGCAGGCACACGGGCCCCTCGTCGTAGGCGGCGGTCGGGCGCATGATCGCCACCCCGGTCTCCGTGTCGCCGGCCATGATCGCCCGCTCGACGGGGGCCGCGCCGCGCCAGCGCGGCAGCAGCGACGGGTGCACGTTGAGCATCGCGAAGTCGGAC
>JAICJK010000120.1 GCA_025928415.1 Solirubrobacteraceae bacterium
CGCGACGCGCGCTCAGGGCGCGGCCGTGTCGATCTTGCGCACGAAGGTCAGCCGGCCGCCGCGGACCTCGTAGAGGCCGTAGTCGTCGATCGTCGTGTCGCCGTTGGCGTCGATCGAGTAGGGCCCGAGGACGGAGTCGCGGTCCTTGATGCGGAAGAACTGGCGGCGGACCGCGTCGCGGTCGTTGCCCTTGCCGCGCGCGTTGTTGATCGCCACCAGCACGAGCTTCATCGCCTCGTAGCCGTAGATCGCCTGCGGCGCCGGCTCTGCGCCGTACGTCCGCCGGTAGCTGGCCACGAACGCGGCGGCGGCGGGCGGGTGCAGGCGCGTGGGCAGCGCGGGGCTCGTGAGCCGCAGGCTGCTCTGGACCGCCGCCGGGATGCGGGCGACGAAGTCCTCGGTGGCGAGCTCGTCGGGGGCGAAGATGTGGCCCTCGGGCAGCGCGCGGTGCAGCGCGGAGAGCAGCCGCATGGTCCACGCCTGCTGCGTCGCGCCCACGAAGACGCAGTCGGCGCGGCTGTCCGTCACGGCCTTGACGGCGTCGTCCACGTGGCCCGCGTCGACGATGCTGAACGCGCCGGCCATCGGGCGCCCGTCGCGCAGGGCCAGGCGCCGCAGCTCCTCGGCGACGCCGCGCCCGTCGAAGGAGCGGTCGTCGAGGACGAACGGGCGGCTGCAGCCGTCCTGGGCCTGCCACTGGAGCTGCGCGGCGGCCTGGACGTCGTCGGCGGGGACGTCGCGGCCGAAGCTGCGCTTTCCGGAGGGGTAGTACTTCTCCGGCTCGCCCTTGTCCGCGCCCGCCGTCTTGGTCAGCCCGACGTAGGTCGACTGGGCGCTGACCTGCAGGAGGCCGTCGGCGTTGAGGATCGGCAGCGAGATCGCCGTGGCCCCGGAGTCGGACTCGCCCAGGTAGGCGATGGCCGACCGGTCCTGCACCGCGCGCCGGGCGTTGCGGCTGGTCTGCGCGGGGTCCCAGCCCTGGCGGTCGGCGGTCGAGTCGTCGAGGGCGACGAGCTTGACGGTCAGGTCGCCGATGCGCCCGTCCTGCTCGATCAGGGCGAGCTTCTCCGCGTCGAGCACCGACCGGGACTCGGCCGCCGTCGGCCCCTGGAGCGGCAGGCTCGAGTAGATCGTGAGGGCTGTCGAGCCCGTCGTGGTCGAGTCGTTGCCGCCCCCGCAGCCGGCCAGGAGCAGCGCCAGGGCCGCGAGGAGGGGCGCCAGGGCGGAGGTGGGCGCGCGGCGCATCAACGGGCCAGGCGGCGCCGGCGCGTCAGTCGGAGCGGTTGCCGGGGAGGTATGGGACGAGCATCCGCGCCGTGGCCGCGATCACCACGATGACGATGGTGATCAGGAACGCGTCGAAGCCGCTGGCGCCCAAGGCCCAGAGCACGATCCAGATCACGAGGCCGGCGGTGGTGGAGAGCACGAGTCCCATGCGGCGGGGCAGTCTACCGGAGCGCCCGGGGCGGGGAGGCGCCGCTCGGACGGCGCGCGGCCTGACTCGCCGGCGCTCAGCTCAGCGCGGCCGCGAAGCCCGCCACGAGCGCTCGGACGTCGTCCCCGTCGGCCACCGCGCGCACGAGCCGGCTGCCGACGATGACGCCGTCCGCCCCGGCGCCGGCGGCCTGCGCGGCCTGCGCGGGCGTGGAGATGCCGAAGCCGAGCGCGACCGGCACGGAGGTCGCGCGCTTGGCCCGAGCCACGACGTCCGCGAAGGCGTCGGCGAGCGCCTCGCGCTCCCCCGTGATCCCGACGACGGACACCGTGTACACGAAGCCGCGGGCCCGCGCCCCGATCGCGGCCAGGCGCTCGTCGGGCGTGGTCGGCGCGACGAGCGGGACCAGGTCCACGCCGGCCGCGTCGCACGCCGCGAGCACCGCCGGCGCCTCCTCCATCGGCAGGTCGGGGACGATCAGCCCGCTCGCGCCGTGCTCGCGCAGGGCGGCGGCGAAGGCCTCCGGGCCCCGCGCCAGCACGAGGTTCGCGTAGCACATGACCACGACCGGGAGGCGGGGCGCGAGGCGCTCGCAGACGCCCAGGACGCCGTCGACGGTCGCGCCGGCCCGCAGCGCCGCGCTGCCCGCGGCCTGGATGACCGGCCCGTCGGCCAGCGGGTCGGAGAACGGGATGCCCAGCTCGACGACGTCGGCGCCGCCATCGGCGCACGCCTCGCCCACCGCGACGGAGGCCTCGAGGCTCGGGAACCCGCCCATCAGGTACGGCATGAACGCGGCGCGCTTGCCGCCCGCGTCCAGCTTCACGCGCCGAGCCTCGCGAGCACCTGCGCGAGGTCCTTGTCGCCGCGCCCGGACAGGCAGATCAGGTCGAGGGCCGAGTCGCTCGGCTCCTCGAGGGCGTAATGGAAGGCATGCGCCGTCTCGAGCGCCGGGATGATGCCCTCCAGGCGCGTCACCGTGGCGAAGGCGCGCAGCGCCTCCTCGTCGGTCACCGCCACGTAGCTGGCCCGCCCGGTGTCGCGCAGGTGCGCGTGCTCGGGCCCCGACCCGGGGTAGTCCAGCCCGGCGGAGATCGAGTGGGCCTCGGTGATCTGCCCCTCCGCGTCCTGCATGACCGCGCTGAGCGACCCGTGCAGCACGCCGGCCCGACCGCCCACGGTCAGCGGGGCGCCGTGGCGCCCGGAGGCCAGCCCGTCGCCCGCCGCCTCGACGCCGATCAGCTCGACGTCCGCGTCGCCGACGAAGGCGGTGAAGATCCCGATGGCGTTGGAGCCGCCGCCCACGCAGGCGATCACCCGGTCGGGCAGCCGGCCCTCGCGCTCGAGCAGCTGCGCGCGCGCCTCGTCGCCGATCACGCGCTGCAGGTCGCGCACGATCGCGGGGTAGGGCGCCGGCCCGACCACCGACCCGATGATGTAGTGCGTGTCGCGCACGTTGGTCACCCAGTCGCGGATCGCCTCGGACGTCGCGTCCTTCAGCGTCCCGGTGCCGCCCTCGACCGGCACGACCCGCGCACCGAGCAGCTCCATCCGCTCTACGTTGGGCTTCTGGCGCTTGGTGTCCTCGACGCCCATGTAGACGACGCACTGCAGCCCGAGCAGCGCGCACGCCGTCGCGCTGGCCACGCCGTGCTGCCCGGCGCCGGTCTCGGCGATCACGCGCTGCTTGCCCATGCGCTTGGCCAGCAGGCCCTGGCCGAGCGCGTTGTTGATCTTGTGCGAGCCGGTGTGGTTGAGGTCCTCGCGCTTGAGGTAGAGCGTCCGCCCGGCGTGCTCGCCGAGACGCCGCGCGCGGTACAGCGCCGACGGCCGGCCGGCGAAGTCGCGCAGCAGCTCGTCCAGCTCGGCGCGGTAGCCCGGGTCGGCCACGGCCGTGCGCCAGGCGGCCTCCAGCTCGCCGAGGGCCGGCATCAGGGTCTCGGGGACGTACTGGCCGCCGTAGCGGCCGAAGCGATGCTCGACGTCGGTCACGCCGGGCCCTCCGCGACGGCGCCCGCGCCGGCGGGCGCGTCGGCCGCGTGCACCGCGGCGGCGAACGCCGCGAGCTTCGCCGGGTCCTTGATACCGGGCTCCGCCTCGGTCCCGCTGGCGACGTCGACCGCATAGGGGCGGACCGCCGCGACCGCATCGCCCACGTTCTCCGGGGTCAGGCCCCCCGAGAGGATGAGCGGCACGCCGGCACGGCGCAGGCCGGTGAGCTCCCAGTCGAAGGTCTCCCCCGTCCCGCCCCAGCGGCCGTCCTTGTAGGCGTCGTAGAGGTGGAAGTCGGTGTGGAAGGGCTCGAGCGCCTGCACGTCGGCGCGGGCGCGCACGCGCGCGGCCTTGATGACCTTCGCGCCGGTGCGCCGCGCCACCTCCCCGCAGAACGCCGGCCCCTCGCTGCCGTGCAGCTGGACCATCGTCAGCCCGAGCGCGTCGACGGTCCGCGTCAGCTCGTCCAGCGGCGCGTTGACGAACACGCCGGCGACCTCGGCCCGGCGCCGCAGCGTCCGCGCGATGCGGCCCGCCTCGGCCGGGTCGCAGGCCCGCGGGGAGCCCGGCCAGAGGATGACGCCGAGCGCCCAGGCGCCCGCCTCGACGGCGGCCTCCGCGTCGGCCAGGCGCGTCAGGCCGCAGAACTTGATCCGGGTCCGGTGGGAGGGGTCGGTCACGCCCCCATCGTAGATGCCGCGTCGCGCGCGTCCGCGGGCGCGAGCGCTGCGGCGGGGCGCCGGCGGGCCGCTGCGCGCAGGGCGGGACCTACCCGCCGGTGTCCGGGCTGTTGGACGGCTGCGCCGCCAGCGTGACGTCGACCGTCGTCTTCCGCTTGCCGCGCTGCAGCGTCACCTTGATCTTCGTCCCGGACTTCTTGGACCCGATCACGCCCGCCAGGTCGTCGGAGCTGCGCACCGGCCGGCCGTCGACGGCCGTGATGATGTCGCCGCCGAGCACCAGGTCGTTGCCGCCGATCGTCGCGGACAGGTCCCCGGCCCGGATGCCGGCCTTCTCGGCCGGGCTCCCGCTCTGCACGGACTGCACCAGCGCGCCGGAGGACACGGGCAGGTTGAGGCTGGCCAGCGAGCCGTCGACGGTCAGGCTCGTGATGCCGAGGTAGGCCCGGTCGACCTTGCCCGACTTCTGGAGCTGGGGCAGGATCCGCTTGGCCGTGTCGATCGGGACGGCGAAGCCGATGCCGACGTTGCCGCCCGACGTCCCGTTGCCGGTCTCGATCTGCGAGTTGATGCCGATGACCCGGCCGGTGGCGTCGATCAGCGGGCCGCCCGAGTTGCCGGGGTTGATCGCGGCGTCGGTCTGGATGACGTTGTCGATCGCGAAGCCGTTGGGCGCCTGGATCTGGCGCTGCAGCGCCGAGACGACGCCCGTCGTCAGCGTGCGGTCGAGGCCGAACGGGTTGCCGATCGCGATCACCGGGTCGCCGACCTGCGCGGTCTTGGACGAGCCGAGCTCCAGCGGCTTGAGGTTCAGCCCGTCCGGGTCGATCTTCAGCAGCGCGAGGTCCGAGGAGGTGTCCTTGCCGATGACCTTGGCGTTCACGGTCTTCTTGTCCGCGAGCTGAACGGTGATCTTCACCGCGTTGGCGACCACGTGCGCGTTGGTGAGGACCTCGCCGGCCTGGTCGATCACGAAGCCGGACCCGGTGGCCGTCCCCTGCTCGGTCTGCGGCATCCCGAAGTCGAACGGCGAGGACTGCGTGCGCTGCACGACGTCGGACTTGATGTAGACGACGCCGGGCGCGTCGCGCTTGTAGACGTCGCGCGCCGTGAGCCCCTGGGAGCCGGCCGCCGCGTTGCGGACGTCGGGGATCGAGGAGAGCGGCGTCTGCTGGACGACCGTGGTGGTCTTGCCGGAGCGCCCGCCGTCGATCACCTCCACCGTCGTGGCGGCCACTCCGCCGCCCAGCAGGGCGGCCACGACGGCGGCCGGGATCACGCGAGTCGACTGGCTCATTGGCTGGCAGTGAACAGTGGCCGGATCAAGCCGAGCCCAACCGGCCCTAAAGGCTGCCTAAACGAGCTCGTCGGGCCCCGGCTCGGCGCCGCTGTAGCCGGTCAGGGAGCGGAGCGCGGCGGCCGGGTCCGGCGCTCCCATGACGCTCTCCCCCACCAGCACGGCGTCGACGCCGACGCGCTCGAGCTCGTCGAGCTGCGCGCGGTCGTGGATCCCCGACTCGGAGAGCACGGTCTTCCCGGTCGGTACGTCGGCCAGCAGCTCGTACGTGCGCTCGAGGTCCACGCTGAAGTCCGTGAGGTCGCGGTTGTTGATCCCGATGATGTCGGCGTCGACCACCGACAGCGCGCACTCGAGCTCCTCCTCGTCGTGGACCTCGACGAGCACGTCGAGATCCAGCGCCGCCGCCTCCTGGTGCAGCGCCGCGAGATCCTCCGGCGACACCGCCGCGACGATCAGCAGGATCGCGTCGGCGCCGTGGACCGCCGACTCGTAGACCTGGTAGGCGTCGATGATGAAGTCCTTGCGCAGGACCGGCAGCCCGCTGGCGCCGAGCGCCTCACGGAGGTCGTCGAGCGATCCGCCGAAGTGCGGGCCCTCGGTGAGGACCGACAGCGCCGCCGCCCCGCCCTGCTCGTAGGCCTGGACGATCTCGGTCACCGTGGCGCCGGCGCGGATCTCCCCCGCGGACGGCGAGCGCCGCTTGTGCTCGGCGATCACCGAGAGGCCGGGCCGGCTGAGCGCCTCGCGGAACGGGCGGTCGTCGCCGCGCACGGCCAGGTGGCGCTCGAGCTCGCTGAGCGGGACCTGCTCGCGCCGCCGGCGGACGTCGCGCTGCGTGCTCTCCACGATGCGCTCGAGGACGTTCACGCGACCTCCCGCCCCAGGTCCCGGCTCAGGGCCAGGTAGCCCTCCAGGCAGGCGGCGGCCGCGCCGCTGTCGACGGTGCGCGCGGCGCGCTCGACGCCGTCGCGCAGCGAGTCCGCACGCCCGCCGGCATAGATCGCGGCGCCGGCGTTGAACAGCGCGATGTCCCGCTCGGGGCCGCCGCCGCCGGCGAGGATCGCCCGCGTCGTCGCGGCGTTCTGCGCCGGGTCGCCGCCGTGCAGCGCATCCGGGGACGACTCCGAGAGGCCGACGTCCCGCGGGGCGACCTCGTAGCGCTCGATCTCGTTCCCGTTGACTTCCACGACGTGGCTCGGGCCGGACGTGCTGAGCTCGTCCAAGCCGTCGGCGCCCGACACTACCAGCGCCCGGTCGCAGCCCAGCAGCGCCAGCGCTCCGGCCATCAGCTCCAGGACGGCGGGGTCCGAGACGCCGATGAGCTGGCGGGTGGCGCCGGCCGGGTTGGTCAGCGGGCCCAGGAAGTTGAAGATCGTGCGCACCCCGAGCTCCTTGCGGACCGGGATCACCCAGCGGGTCGCGGCGTGGTGGGCCGGGGCGAACATGAAGCCGAACCCGAGCTCGTCGATGCAGCGGGCCACGGCCTCCGGGGTCAGGTCGATCCGCGCGCCCAGCGCCTCCAGGACGTCGGCCGATCCCGAGCGGCTCGTCGCCGAGCGGTTTCCGTGCTTGGCCACGGCGCAGCCTGCGCCGGCGGCGATCAGCGCCGCGGTGGTGGAGACGTTGAAGGTCGGGCGGCCGCCGCCCGTCCCCGCCGTGTCCAGCAGGTCCCCGCGGACGGTGCGGACCGGGCGCGCCAGCGCGCGCATCGTCCCGGCCAGCCCGGCGA
>JAICJK010000239.1 GCA_025928415.1 Solirubrobacteraceae bacterium
AACTCCCGGCCCGGGCTCTTCCGTGCCGGGCGCCAGAACTCCCGGCCCGGGCTCTTCCGTGCCGGGCGCCAGAACTCCCGGCCCGGGCTCTTCCGTGCCGGGCGCCAGAACTCCCGGCCCGGGCTCTTCCGTGCCGGGCGCCAGAACTCCCGGTCCAGGGCTCTTCAGCGCCGGGCGCCAGAACTCCCGGCGTGGGCGGACAGTGGGGGTTGGACGCACCTCTTGCGTGGGGATGTGTGGGGGGTGGGGTTGTGTCGTCGTGTGTGCGCCGGGATGGCGCTGGTGGTGGGCGTCGGGGTGCTCTCCGGCTGTGAGAGCGTGGTGGCTCCGACGGCGGCGGCTCCGATCCGGGCGGCGTTCTACTACCCGTGGTTCCCCGAGGGGTGGACGCAGCAGGGGCAGGACCCGTTCACGAACTACGTGCCGAGCCGCGGCTTCTACGGCACCGACGTGGCGACGGTGGCCTCGCAGATCGCCGAGATGCAGTACGCCCACATCTCGGTCGGCATCGCGTCGTGGTTCGGTCCGGGGACGCTGACCGACCGCCACTGGCCGGCGCTCATGCAGGCCGCCCAGGGGACCGGGTTCGCGTGGGCGCCGTACTACGAACGCGAGGGCCTGAGCGACCCGTCGCCGCAGCAGATCGCCGACGACCTGCACTACCTGTGGACGACCTACCGCGCCAGCGACGCCGGGCTGCTGTACGTCGCCGGGCGCGGCATGGTCGTCTTCGTCTACAACGCCGACGACGAGAGCCGCGCCAAGGGCTGCGACACGATCGCCCGTTGGACGCAGGCGCGCCGCCTGCTGCACGACCAGCACGCCGAGGGCTTCTACGTCGACCTGCGGGTCTTCCCGGGCTTCCGGAGCTGCCCCGGCGTGGAGGCGATCGACGGCTGGCACCAGTACCTGCCCTACTTCCCGAACGAGGGCACCACCGATGCCCCGGGCGCGGGGTCCTACACGATCTCGCCGGGCTACTGGAAGTCCGGCGCCGCCTACGGCGCTCCGCAGTTCCTGGCGCGCGACAGCAGCCGGTGGAAGGACAGCATCGCGCGCATGCAGGCCTCCGGCGCGGCCTGGCAGCTCATCTCGACCTACAACGAGTGGGGGGAGGGCACCGCGATCGAGGGCTCGTCGGGGTGCCGCGCGCCGTCGCCGCTCGGCGCGCTGTGCGCCTGGCGCGACGGCCCGGTGGGGTCGCAGTACCTCGCCGCCCTGCACGACGCGCCGCCGCCCGGTGTGGGCGCCTCGCCGCCCGGCGCCGGCCGACAGGCCGTTTCTCAGCCCTGACCGCCCGGGTCTGGCCGAATCTCCCCCGTGGGGCCCTTGCGCGCGCACGGTGCCGCCGGGACGCTCCGGATCGTGGTGGGGCTCCGGCGAGCGGCGGTCACGGCGGCGGTGGCGCTCGCGGCGGCCGCGGCGGCCGGATGTCAGGTGCTGCCGGCGCCGACGACGTCGGCGCCGATCCGGGCGGCGTTCTACTACCCGTGGTTCCCGGAAGCCTGGTCCCAGCAGGGCCAGAACCCGTTCACGAGCTACACGCCGGTCCGCGGCTCCTACGCCACCGACGTCGCGACCGTGCGCGCGCAGATCGCCGAGATGCAGGACGCGCACATCTCCGTCGGCATCGCGTCGTGGTTCGGGCAGGGGCACACGACCGACCGCCACTGGCCGGCGCTCATGCAGGCCGCCGCGGGCACCGGCTTCGCCTGGGCGCCCTACTACGAGCCTGAGGGGGTCTCCGACCCGTCGCCGCAGCAGATCGCCGACGACCTGCACTACCTGTGGACCACCTACCGCGGCACCGACTCCGGGCTGCTCTACCTCAACGGCAAGGGGATGGCCGTCTTCGTCTACAACGCCGACGACCCGACCACGGCGAAGGGCTGCGACACCGTGAGCAGGTGGAACCAGGCGCGCGGCCTCCTGCAGCAGCAGTACGGGGAGCGCGTCTACATCGACCTCAAGGTGTTCGCGGGCTACAAGACCTGCCCGGACACCGCCGGGATCGACGGGTGGCACCAGTACGGGCCCGCGAGCGCGAGCCACGACTTCACCACCGCGCCGGGCGACGGGTCGTACACGATCTCGCCGGGCTACTGGAAGTCCGGCGCCGCGTACGGCGCCGCGCCGTTCCTGGCCCGCGACCGGGCGCGCTGGCAGGCGAGCATCGCGAGCATGCACGCCTCCAGCGCCGTGTGGGAGCTGATCACGACCTACAACGAGTGGGGGGAGGGCACCGCGATCGAAGCCGCGTCGGCGTGCCGGGGCGCGGCGCCCCCCGGGACCTACTGCGACTGGAGCGGCGGCGCGACTGCCGGCTCCGAGCTGCTGGACGACCTGCGCGCCGTCCCGCCCGGCTGACCTCACAGGGGAGCGGCGCCGCCTACGCCTCGACCGAGACCTCCGCGGCGCCGGGCGCCGCGGGCCGCTCGGCGGGGGGCGCCGCGGCCGGCAGGCGCACCACGAAGCGCGCACCGGTGGTTCCCTCGGGCGGGTCCTCGACGGTCACCGAGCCGCCATGCGCGTCGGCGACGGCACGGACGATCGAGAGCCCGAGGCCGAACGACCCGCCGCGGTCTCCGGCGCCGCGGGCGAAGCGCTCGAACAGGCGGTCGCGCATGTCCTCGTCGATGCCGGGTCCCTCGTCCTCCACGACCAGCTCGACGGCGCCCGCGTCGCGGTGCACGGAGGCGCGGATCGCGGTGCCTGCGGGCGTGTGCTTGACCGCGTTCTCCATCAGGTTGAGGGCCAGGCGGTGCAGCTCGTCGCGCGTGCCGTCGACGCACAGCGCCCCCGCCGAGGCGTCCGCGTCCACGCTCAGGCGGTGCTCGGCGGTGATCGGCCCGAGCTCGGCGGCGGCCTCGACCAGGACGCGCCCGAGGTCCACCGGCTCGCGCGGCGCCGTGCGCGGCGCGTCGGCGCGGGCGAGCAGCAGCAGGTCGGCGACCAGGCGGCGCATCCGCTGGGAGGAGCGCAGGGCCGAGCGCGCGGTCTCCCCGCGCTCGCCGTCGAGGACGTCGGCCAGCAGCTCGAGGTTGGCCAGCACGCTGGTCAGCGGCGTGCGCAGCTCGTGCGAGGCGTCCGCGACGAACTGGCGCTGGCGGTCGAGCATCGCGCTCGTCTCCGCGCGCGAGGACTCCAGGGCCATCAGCATCTCGTCGAGCGTGCGCGCGAGCTCGGAGACCTCGTCGTCGGCGTCGGGCACCGGGACGCGCCGGTTGGGGTCGCGGGTGCGGGCGATCTCGCGGCTGGTCGCGGTCAGGGCGGCGACCGGCTTCATCGCGCGGCGGGCGAGGATCAGCCCGCCGGCCAGCGCCGCGGCGGTGCCGGCCAGCACGCCGAAGACCAGGAACAGCCGGATGCGCCGGACGGTCGCCTCCAGGTCCGACAGCCGGCGGCCGTACTGGACGAAGACCGCGCCGCGCACGGTGCCCGAGCGGTCGGACAGCGGGACCGACCGCGTCGCCACGCGATAGCCCCTGACGGTGATCGTCCCGAGGACGGGGAACCCGAAGCTCGGCGCATGGCGCGTGGTCTTCAGCGGGCTGCCGTCCGCGGCCAGGATGCGGATCGCCGCGTTCTCCGGCGCCGCGACGACGTCGAGGCTGGGCGAGACCTTGACCGGGTGGCCGGGGATGTACTCGACCCCGAGCTGCGGCGCGAGGTTGTCGATCGCCGCGACGAGCTGGTTGTTGAAGTCGTTGCGCACGCGCCGCGCGGTGAGCTCGCCCATCACCACGGCGAAGGTGGAGAGGATGAACAGCGTCAGCAGGGCGGAGATCGCCGCCAGTCGCCACCGGATCGGCAGCCGGTCAAGCACGCAGCACGTACCCCGCGCCGCGGATCGTGTGCAGCAGGCGCTGCTCGCCGCCCGCCTCGAGCTTGCGGCGCAGGTTCGACACGAAGACCTCGATCGTGTTCGTCGTGGCGAACGGGTCGTAGCCCCAGACCTCCTCGAGCAGCCGCTGGCGCGGGACCACGATGCGCTCGTTGCGCATCAGGTACTCGAGCAGCTCGAACTCGCGCTGGGTGAGCTCGACGGTGCGCCCGCCGCGGACGACCTCGTGGGTGTCCGGGTTCAGCGACAGGTCGCCGACGACGACGGACGCGCTCCCGCGCGGCGGCCGGCGCCGCAGCAGGGCGCGCATGCGCGCCAGCAGCTCCTGGCGCTCGAAGGGCTTGACGAGGTAGTCGTCGGCGCCGGCGTCCAGGCCCTCGACGCGCGCCTCCAGCGCGTCGCGCGCGGTGAGCATCAGGATCGGGACGTCGTCGCCCTCGCGCAGGCGGCGGGCGACCTCCATGCCGTCGAGCTTGGGCAGGCCGAGATCGAGGATCACCAGGTCGGGGATGAACGCGCCCGCCGTGTCGAGCGCCGTCTCGCCGTCGAGCGCCAGCCGGACCTCGTAGCCCTCCAGGCGCAGCGAGCGCTGGAGCACCTGCGCGATCTCCTCGTCGTCCTCGACGACGAGCACGCGCGCTGCGCGGTCGGGGTCCGTCATCCCCTCGGATGGTACGGCGCGGCGACCCCCTAACCTCAACGCGGGATAAGAGTTGGGCGCGGCTTATGGGCGCCTGACGTCCGGGTACCTACCGTCACGCACGCATGCCGAAGCTCTGGGACAGCGATTGGGAGCGCACGCCGGCCCCGATCCGCCGCCGCCGCGCCTTCGGCGAGGCGCCGGGGGAGCCGGACGAGGCCGCCGGGGCGGACGCCGGCGCGGGCGCGCCCGGCCGGGGCGCGAGCCGGGTCTGGCTGGGC
>JAICJK010000636.1 GCA_025928415.1 Solirubrobacteraceae bacterium
CGGCTGCCCCTCGGGCTCCGGCGGCGCCAGGCACTCCGGCGTGTCGTTGCGCACGTCGTTGACGGCGAAGCCGACCGGGCGGTGGGCGACCTCGCGATCGGGCGCGGGGGCGAGCAGCTCGTGCAGCAGCTCCGGCGGCGTGGCGGGGTCGAGCCAGTCGGCCTCGGTCTCGGGCGCCAGCATCACGGGCATCCGGTCGTGGATCGGCGCCAGGGCGTCGTTGGCGCGCGTGGTGACGATCGAGCACGTCCGCAGGACCCGCTTGTCCGGCCCGTGCCAGATCGCCCAGACCCCGGCGAAGGCGAACGGCGCGCGGTCGGCGCGCGTGATCCACATCGGCTGCGGGCGGGCGCCCTCGCGCCGCTGCCACTCGTAGAAGCCGTCGGCGACGATCAGGCAGCGCCGGCGCGCGAACGCGTCGCGGAAGGCGGGCTTCTCGGCGACCGTCTCCGCCCGCGCGTTGATCATCTTCGCGCCCATCCCGGGGTCCTTGGCCCAGTGCGGGACCAGGCCCCAGCGCAGCAGCTCGCCGCGCGGCTCGCCCTCGCGCGAGGTCGTCACGGTCAGGACCTCGTCGGTCGGGGCGACGTTGAAGCGCCGGCGGATCTCCACCGACTCGCCGACGGGGAACCGGGACCGCAGCTGCGACGGGTCGGGCCCCGCGATCGCGTAGCGCCCGCACATCGGGCTCAGCCCCCGGCGGATCCTCGCGCCGCCAGCGCCTTGGCCTGGCGCCGGCGCCCGAACAGCGCCAGGACCCCCAGGGCGGCGGCGATGACCGCCAGGCCGAGGATCAGCGCGAGCGGCGTCGCCACGCCGCCCAGCGGCCAGGCGACGAGTTCCACGATGCCGAAGCCGAGCAGCAGCAGCCCGACGACCAGCACGACGACGAGCGCGATCCCGCGCAGGCGGACCGCGACGGGCGCGCCGGCGGGCGGGGCGAGCATCCCCATCACCCGCAGCAGCAGGAGCTGGCGGCCGCTGGGCGGGGCCTGGCCGAGGCGCTGCACGGCCTCCTTGAGGTCGTCCGGGCGGCGCTCGGCCAGCGCGAGCGACGCGTCGGCCATGCGGCGGATCTGCATCCGCTCCTGCGGGCGGGCGGACGCCAGGGCCCGGCGGAAGTGCTCGCGGGCGGCGGTGGCGTCGTAGCGCTCGGCCGAGCGCGCGCCGAGGATGGCCTGCGCTGCGGACTTGAACTTCTGCTCGCGCTCGAGCTCCTCGTCGCTGCGCGTCTCGAGCTGCTGCATCGCCGCGAGCGCCCCCCGCTGCTCCATCCGGACCTGCCTCTGCTTGGCCATGCGCGGGAATCTAGCGCCGTGCCGGCCGTTACCAGTGTGCGAGCCCGGTGTACGGGGTCGGACTCCATGGCCACCTTCCCGCACCGGCTCCCGGCTCACGCCGCCCCCGCAACCTCACCCGCGCACCTGCGCAGCGTGCGGCTCACGCTGGCCGACGGCGCGGCGACGACGCTGCACGTCGCCACCTACATCCCGGCCCGAACCGCGGTGCGCGTCGTGCGCCTGCCGCGCCAGGAGCCGCTGGCCGCCTTCTGCGCGCGCCGGGGGCTGGAGGAGGCGCTGGTCGGCGGGTTCTACGAGCGCCCCTCCGGACGGCCCCTCGGGGAGCTGCGCACGCGCGGCATCGCGCGGCGCCACGTGCCGTTCGACGCCCCGTGGGCCGA
>JAICJK010000233.1 GCA_025928415.1 Solirubrobacteraceae bacterium
ATCACCGCGGGCGGGTGGGTCGCGCGGATCGTCCCCAGCTCGGGGACGGTCACCGTCGACTCGGCCAGCAGCTCGAACAGGAACGCCTCGAAGTCGTCGTCGGCGCGGTCGAGCTCGTCCACGAGCAGCACCGCCGGGCGCGGGCCGGGGTGCTCGAGCGCCTGCAGCAGCGGCCGCCGGATCAGGTACTCCGCGCCGAACAGGTCGGCCTCGGCGAGCGCGTCGCCGGCGGCCTCGGCGAGGCGGATGCGCAGGAGCTGGCGGGGGTAGTTCCACTCGTACAGCGCCTCGGCGGCGTCGATGCCCTCGTAGCACTGCAGGCGGATCAGCGGGGTGTCGAGCACCGCGGCCAGCGCCTTGGCCGCCTCGGTCTTGCCGACCCCCGCCTCGCCCTCGAGCAGCAGCGGCTGGGGGAGGCGCAGGCTGAGGAACATCGCGGTCGCCAGGCCCTCGTCGGCGAGGTAGTCGACGGCCTGCAGCCGCGCGGCGAGCGCCTCGACGTCGGGCAGCAGCCGCGTGACCTCGCCGTCGGCGCCGGAGCGCGACGGGCCGCTCATCGCGCGTCCTGCGCGAGCACGGCCGCGTAGTCCTCGGCGGTGTCGACGTCGAGCGGCACCGGCCCGCCGACGCTCACCTCGGCGACCTCCGCGCCGCGCCGCTCGAGCAGCTTCCACACGGCCTTGTCGCCGTGCAGCGCCGCCAGGTCGCCGGCCAGCGCGCGGCCGAAGGCGAACGGGTGCCCGCGCCCGTCGTCGTAGCGGCAGACCGCGAGCGGCGCCGCGCCGCGCCCGTCCAGCAGAGCCTGCACGGTCGCCGGGCGCACGCCGGGCTGGTCGCCCAGCAGCAGGACCAGCGTGTCCCAGCGCGGGTCCAGCGCGCCGAGCGCCGCGGCGATCGAGGACGAGCAGCCCGCCCCGTAGGCGCGGTTCTCGACGATGTCCGCGCCGGTCAGGTCCACGCGCGCACGGACCTCGTCCGCGGCGCCGCCGACGGCCACGACGAGCTGGTCGAACGCGCACGCGCGGGCGACGCCCAGCACATGGCCGAGCAGCGTGCCGCCGCGGTAGTCCAGGAGCTGCTTGGGGCGACCGAGGCGGCGCGAGCCGCCCGCGGCCAGCACCAGGCCCGCCGCGAAGCCGCGGTCAGCCGACGGCGGCAAACCGGGCCGGATCCCGCTCGAAGGTCGCGCGGCACCCCTCGCAGCAGAAGGCCACGCGGCGCCCCTCGTGCTCGAGCTGCGGCGTGGAGGCCGTCAGGACGACCGTCATGCCGCACACGGGGTCGACGGCCGTGGCCGGCGCCGGGGTGGCTGGGGCGGCGCCCGCACCCGTCGCGCCGGCCGCGGTCGCGGTCGCCGCGCTGCGCCGCACCGCGACGATCCGCGCCAGGATCGAGAGGGCGATCTCCTCGGCGGTGCGCGCGCCGATGTCCAGCCCGGCCGGGGTCTCGATCGCCGCGGCGCGCTCGGGCGCCGTGCCCGCTGCGACGAGGTCGGCGAGCACCGCCGCGCCGCGCACGCCGCTGGCCACCAGCCCGACGTAGGGGACGCCGAGCTCCAGCGCGGCGCCCAGCGCCTCGAGCTCGTCGCGGCCGTGCGAGGCGACGACCAGCGCCAGGTCGCCCGCCAGCGAGGCCGGCCCGGCGGCGTCCTCTTCGCCCGCCTCGGCGACGTCGAGGCCGACCTGCGGGGCCAGCCGCCCGAGCGCCCGAGCGATCGGCGTGCCGCCGAGCACCACGACGCGCGGCGCCGGGAGCACGGGCTCGAGGAAGATCTCCAGCGCCCCGCCCGACAGGCACGGGTTCTGCACCGTGACGGCGCCCTCGCTCGCCGGGGCGTCCCCGTCGCCGGGCAGGATCCGCAGCAGCATCGCCTCCTCGGTCTCCAGCGCCCGCAGCGCGTGCAGCCGGACGCTCTGCTCGGCGCACGCGCCGCCCACGAACCCCTCGATCGCGCCGTCGCCGAGCACCACCGCGACGTCGCCCGGCCGCACGCTCGTGGGCCGCTGCGCGCGCACGACCGAGGCCAGCACGAAGGGGACCCGCCCGGCCCGCAGCGCCGCCGCGCGGCCGCTGAGCTCGGCGCTCATCACTGCGGCGGCTCCGGCCTGCCCTGCATCGCCGCCCACACCCGGGCCGGCGTCATCGGCATGTCGAGGTGCTCGACGCCGTGGGTCTCGTGCAGCGCGTCGATCACCGCGTTGACGATCGCCGGCGGCGAGCCGACGGTCGGCGACTCGCCGACGCCCTTGGCCCCGATCGGATGGTGCGGCGAGGGCGTGCACGTCGCCCCGAGCTCCCAGTCCGGCGTCTCCATCGCCGTCGGGATCAGGTAGTCCATGAACGACCCGCCGAGGCAGTTGCCCTGCTCGTCGAAGGCGATCAGCTCCATCAGCGCGATGCCGACGCCCTCCGCCAGCCCGCCGTGGATCTGCCCGTCGACGATCATCGGGTTGATCCGCACCCCGCAGTCGTCGACGGCGATGAACCGCCGCACCTTCACGTGCGCGGTGCCCGGGTCGATGTCGACGACGCAGATGTAGGCGCCGAACGGGAACGTGAGGTTCGGCGGGTTGTAGTTCGTGGTGGCGTCGAGCGAGCCCTCGACGCCCTCGGGCAGCTCGAAGGCCCCGTGGGCGGCCATCGCGATCTCCTGGATCGTCTTGCCCTGCTCGGGGTCGCCCTTGACGAAGAAGCGGCCCTTCTCCCACTCGAGGTCGTCGGGGGAGACCTCGAGCATCCCGCCCGCGATCAGCCGCGCCTTGTCGCGCACCTTGCGCGCGACGACCGCGGTCGCCGCGCCGGACACCGGCGTCGAGCGGCTGCCGTAGGTGCCCAGCCCGAACGGCGTGCGGTCGGTGTCGCCGTTGACGACCTGGATGTCCTCCGGCGGGATGCCGAGCTCCTCGGCGACGATCTGCGCGAACGTCGTCTCGTGGCCCTGGCCGGTGCTCATCGCGCTGATGCCCAGGACGGCCTTGCCCGTCGGGTGCACGCGCAGGTCGGCGCCGTCGTTCATCCCCAGCCCGAGGATGTCCATGTCCTTGCGGGGGCCCGCGCCGACGGTCTCGGTGAAGAACGAGATGCCGATGCCCATCAGCTCGCCCTTCGCGCGCTTCTCGGCCTGCTCGCGGCGCAGCTCGTCGTAGCCGGCCATGTCCATCGCCAGCCGCATCGCGGCCGCATACTCGCCCGAGTCGTAGACCCAGCCGGTCTTGCTCGGATAGGGGAACTGCTCGGGCGCGATGAAGCTGTCGAGCCGCAGCTGGGCCGGGTCGACGCCCATCTCCATGGCCAGCGCGTCGACGAGCCGCTCGACGAGGTAGACCGCCTCGGTCACGCGGAACGAGCAGCGGTAGGCCACGCCTCCCGGCGCCTTGTTGGTGTACACGCCCTTGACCGTGCAGTGCGCGGCCTTGAGGTCGTAGGAGCCGGTGAAGATGTGGAAGAACCCGGCCGGGTACTTGGTCGGCTGCGCGGTCGAGTTGAACGCGCCGTGGTCGGCGAGGACGTCGCAGCGCACGCCGACGATCCGCCCGTCCTTGGCCGCGATCTCGCCGTGCATGATGTAGTCGCGGGCGAACCCGGTGGACATCAGGTTCTCCGAGCGGTCCTCCATCCACTTGACGGGCTTGCCGGTGAGGATCGACCCGACGATCGCGCACACGTAGCCGGGGTAGATCGGCACCTTGTTGCCGAAGCCGCCGCCGATGTCCGGCGAGATCACCTGGATCTTGTGCTCGGGCAGGCCGGCGACCAGTGCGTAGACGGTGCGGTGGGCGTGCGGCGCCTGGGACGTCGTCCACAGCGTGAGCTTGCCGCTGACCGGGTCCATGTCGGCCACGGCCCCGCAGGTCTCCAGCGGCGCCGGGTGGCAGCGCGGGTAGATCATGTCGCGCCGCACGACGACGTCGGCGTCGGCGAACACCGCGTCGGTCGCCGCCTTGTCCCCCGACTCCCAGTCGAAGATGTGGTTGTCGGCCTTGCCCTCCTTGTCGTCGCGGATCACCGGCGCGGAGGGGTCGAGCGCCTTGCGCGCGTCGATGACCGCGGGCAGCGCCTCGTACTCGACGTCGATCAGCTCGAGCGCGTCGCGCGCGGAGTAGCGGTCGTCGGCGACGACGAAGGCGACCTCCTGGCCCTGGAAGCGCACCTTGTCGGTGGCCAGCACGGCCTGGGTGTCCGCGGACATCGTCGGCATCCAGGCCAGGCCGAGCCCGGCCAGCGCCTCGCCGGTGACGACCGCGCGGACCTTCGGATGGGCCTCGGCGGCGGAGGTGTCGATCGACACGATCCGCGCGTGGGCGACCGGGCTGCGCAGCACGGCGCCGTGCAGCATGCCGGGCAGCACGACGTCGTCGACGTACCTGCCCTGCCCGCGGATGAAGCGCGGGTCCTCCTTGCGCTGCAGGCGGCCGTAGCCGATCGGGCGTTCCTCGACGGTGGCCATGTCAGCTCCCTGGGGTGGTCGCGGTGGCGGGCTGCCCGTGCTCGGCGGCCTCGTGCTCGGCGGCCCAGCGGACCGCCTTGACGATGTTCGTGTAGCCCGTGCAGCGGCAGATCTGACCGGAGATCGCCTCGCGGATCTCGTCGGTCGACGGGTCCGGGTTGCGGTCCAGCAGCGCGCGCGAGGTCATGATCATCCCGGGCGTGCAGAACCCGCACTGCAGGCCGTGCTCCTCCATGAAGCCCTGCTGCACGGGGTCGAGCGCGCCGCCCTGCTCCAGCGCCTCGATCGTGCGGACGGAGTGGCCGCCGGCCATCGCGGCGAGCATCGTGCACGACTTCACCGGCTCGCCGTCGACCTGCACGACGCACGCGCCGCAGTTGGACGTGTCGCAGCCCCAGTGGGTGCCGGTGAGCCC
>JAICJK010000552.1 GCA_025928415.1 Solirubrobacteraceae bacterium
CCAGGAACCCGCCGGTGGCCAGGAAGGCCAGCGACATCAGCAGCACGCGCGCGTCGCCGCGCCGCTCCGCGGCCTCGCCGGCCGCGTAGGCGAGGACGAAGTCGACGGCGCCGACCCCGAGGAACAGCATGAAGTGGACCTTGTGGTTGTCCCAGTTCGGGTCCAGCCGGGACCGCAGGAGCAGCGAGATCAGCCCGATCAGGGGCAGCGCCGCGGCGAGCGTCCACGCCGCCATGACGGCCGCGCGACGGCTCGGCCGTCCGGGCGGGAACGCCCGGGCGCCGGGGTCAGGCCCCACCCCGACCTCCGCGGTCCCCATGGACGCGACACTAGCGCCGCGCGCGCCCGGCGGCCAGGCCTGCGCACCGGCGCCGGCGGACCGGCAGCGCGTGGTCAAGCCCCCGCTCGCGCCGCCTCCAGCGTCCGCTTGACGGCGGCGACCCCCTCGGTCATCAGGTCGCCGGTGCGCGGCGCCGCCGCGTCAGGCAGCAGGTCGGCGATCCACACGAACCGCGAGGTGCCGTCGCCCTCGTCGAGCACCTGCGCCGACGCGTTGTGGTGCGTGTACGGCCCGTCGACCACCGACCACGCCAGCCGCCGGGCCGCGTCGTCGCGGTCGACGAGGATCTCGCGGACGACCGTGCCGTTGGCGAACGTCACGATGCGGTCCTCGCCGTCGAGGCGCGTGTCGGCGGCGAAGCCGCGCACGAGGCGCTCGTGCAGCGCGCCCCAGTCCCGCAGCGCGTCCCACACCTCCTCGGGCCGGGCGCCGACGACGATCTCCCTGCGGATGCAAGCCATGCCCTGTCGCTCCTGTCCGGTGGCGGTCGCGCGTCATCCTGCACCCGCGCCGCGCGGCGCGCATCGGGCGGATGGAGCCGCTGCGCGCCGCGCCGGCCTCAGGACCGGGCGGCCGCCCCTCAGGCGGCGACGCGCTGCACGGGCTCGGGCGCCGGAGCGCCCGCCGAGAACTCCAGCGCGTCGTCCTCGAGCGCGCCGTACTGCAGCAGCAGGATGTCGCGCAGGTAGTTCTGGTACAGGCGCCACGGGGCCTTGATCCCCTGCCGGGGGAAGAGGTCGATCGAGCGCTGCACGTAGCCGGCCTGCAGGTCGATGAACGGCTGCGTCGGCAGGGAGGCCTCGCGGATGCGCGGCGTGACCTGGCGGTGGCCGTGGCGGTCCATGTGGTTCAGCAGGCGGCAGACGTACGCGCAGGTCAGGTCGCACTTGAGCGTCCACGAGGCGTTCGTGTAGCCCATCGCGACCGCCAGGTTGGGCACGTCGCTGAGCATCATGCCCTTGTAGCCGACCTTGTCGGGCAGCTCGACGTCCTCGCCGTCCACCGCGATGCGCAGCCCGCCGAGCGCCAGCAGGTTCAGGCCGGTCGCGGTGACGACGACGTCGGCCTCCAGCTCGCGCCCGGACTCGAGCCTGAGCCCGCGTTCGGTGAACGTGTCGATCCGGTCGGTGACCATCGACGCGCGGCCCGCGCGGATCGCCGCGAACAGGTCGCCGTCGGGCACCAGGCACACGCGCTGGTCCCACGGGTCGTAGCGCGGTGTGAAGTGCGTGTCGATGTCGTACCCCGGCGGCAGCTCCTTCTCGACGCCCTTGCGGATCATCGCCTTGGCGATCCGCGGCGCGCGCCGGCTGAGCTGGAAGAACAGCGTCGTGAGCGCGACGTTCTTCCAGCGCACGACGGAGTAGGCGAGCTTGGGCGGAAGGGCGCGCCGCACCCGGCGGGCGATCGGGTCCTCCCCGGGCAACGACAGGATGTAGCTGGGCGAGCGCTGCAGCATCGTCACGTGCTCGGCCTGCTCGGCGAGGGCGGGGACGAGCGTCACTGCCGTCGCGCCGCTGCCGACGACGACCACGCGCCGGCCGGCGCAGTCGATGTCGCCGGTCCAGTGCTGCGGGTGGACGATGCGTCCCGCGAAGCGCTCGGCGCCGGCGAACGCGGGCGTGTAGCCCTCGTCGTAGCGGTAGTAGCCCGTGCACATGAACAGGAAGCCGCAGGTGAGCTGCACCGGCTCGAGCGCGTCGCCGCGCTCGGCCTCGACCGTCCAGCGCGCGTCGGCCGTCGACCACTCGGCGCGCACGGCCCGATGGCCGAACC
>JAICJK010000099.1 GCA_025928415.1 Solirubrobacteraceae bacterium
GCGCCGGTAGACGTGCGTGACGTGCCCGGAGCGCGTCGTGGCCTTGTGGTGGTCGCCGAACGACCACCGGTAGCGGACGATCCGCACGCCCTTGGCGCGCTTGAGGCGGACGGAGAACTTGACCCGCCGGTGCGCGACGATGCGGTGGGCGCGCAGGCGGATCGAGGCCTTGGTCTTCACGACGACCGGCGCCTTGGGCGCGCCCCCGGCGACGGGCGCGCCGGGCTGCCCGGCGGCCGGTGCCGGCGCTGCGGGCGCCGGCGCCGCGGCCGCGGAGGCGGCGGCCGTCCCGAAGAACGGGAACGCGCCGCCCGGGATCAGCAGCCGCGCGTTGGTGCAGTCCGTCGTCGCGGCGTGGATCCCGTCGTCCTGCGCCCAGACCACGGTGCCGCCGTCCGGCGAGAGGCTCGGGCTCGCGTTGCCGGCGTGCTGGAACGTCGAGGCGTCGAGCGCGATGGTGCAGTGCGGCGCCGTGTCGGGCGCCTGGATGCCCGATGCCGAGTAGATGCTGATCTTCGCGTTGACGACCTGCCCGAGGTTGTCCGCGCCGTCGTCCTGGATGACCGCGACGCGGGTCCCCGAGCGCGAGACCACCGCCTCGTAGCCGCTCAGGTAGTCCTCGCCCGCGTGCCAGCCGCTCCCGGCCTGCGTGCCGGTGTCGAAGACGCCCCACTCGGCCTGGCCGGCGGTGAGCGTGGCCCCGAAGTGCGTGATCAGGAAGCGCCCGTTGTCGATCCACGAGGGCCAGCCGTAGTCGGCGAGCGACTCGTGCGCCGCCCCGAACCCGGCGTTCGACGGTCCCCAGAAGGTGTGGAAGCTGTCGCAGAAGAACGTGGAGTACGCCACGGAGGCGCCGTCGGGGGAGACGCGGACGACCTGGGGCGCGTAGGTCGGGCAGGCCGGCGTGCTCATGCTGCCCGGCGTCGTGACGGGCCCGGAGATGATCCGCCCCTGCTGGTCCATGCGGTAGAGCTCGGTGCTGCCGTCGGAGTCCGAGCCGTCCGCGTTGATCCGCTGGGCCCCGCCGGCCGCCAGGATCGTCCCGTCGTCGGCCTCCGACGGCCACGCCCAGTTGTTGGCCTGCGCGGTCACGGGACGCGCCCCCGAGCCGTCGGCGCCGGCGATCCAGACGTTGCCGTCCTTGACGAAGACGAGCGACGCCGCGTGGGCGGCGCCCGGCGCCATCAGCGCGACCGCCGACGACGCGAGCGCGAGGCTGACCAACCCCCTGACACGACGAGCAAGCATGTCCCACCTCGAGTCGTCCCCGCCCGGCCGTCGTGGCCGGGGCGGCGGCAGCCTACGCCTGTGTGTCGCAGAACGCCAGATCTCGGTCGGCGGCCTGACCGGGCGGGGCCGCGCCTCTCGGGTTGGTCGCCGTCATGGTGCCGGGTAGCTTCCACCGATGGCCACGACACACGCGATCTGCAACCTCGACGCGGCGGAGGACGTCGCCCCGAAGTACGGGATGGGCGACATGGGCCAGGCCCGCTTCGTCCGCGGCGACCTCGGCGCGGAGCGCATCGGGCTGAGCCACTACCGCATGAACCCCGGCCGGCGGGTGGGCTTCGGGCACCGCCACGGCGAGTCGGAGGAGGTCTACGTCGTGCTCGCGGGCTCAGGGCGCTTCAAGGTCGAGGACGAGGTCTTCGGGGTCGCGGCCAAGGACGTCGTCTACTGCCCGCCGTCGGCGATGCGCGAGTGGGAGGCCGGCCCCGACGGCCTCGAGCTGCTCGCCTTCGGCGGCCACGCGGAGGGGGACACCGAGATGCAGCCGGAGTGGTGGACGGACTAGAGGGCCCGGCGGCGGGGGAGCGGCCGCCGGGCCCATGGGGGCGATCGTCCTCGCTAGAAGCGGCTCGGGAACTGGGCGACGATCCCGCTCGCCAGCTCGTCGGCCATCTCCAGGATGTGCAGGTGGACGGCGTCGTACTCGCGGACCCCTGCCGCGTACTTGCCCTGGAGCTGGTCCACGCCCTCGGCCAGCGTCTGGTCGAGATGCGTCTTCATCATCGACCGCATGTCCGCGCGGCCCCAGTGCTGCGGGTTCGCGCCGTGGAGGAAGTCGGCGACCTGGCGGCCGTTGGCGTACCACGCGGCCTTCGCGTGCGCCAGGTCCGTGGGGTCGCCGGACTTGGCCGCGGCCAGCAGGTCCACGGCGCCCGTGATGTGCGCCTTGAGCAGCTTGGTGAGGCGGTCGCCCGCGGCCTTGCCGTAGAACGGCTTGATCGCGTCGCCGATGTCGGTCTGGTTGCGCAGCAGGCGCTGCTCGGTCACCGGCAGGTCGGGGAGGTCGCCGGCGAAGCTGACGATCGCCAGGCGCGTCCAGGTGATGTGGTCCTCCCAGAGCTTGCGCATCGCGTCGTGGAAGGCGGCCTGCCTGGTCGTGGTCGCGGCGGGCGCGGCGGCGTGGCCGTGGCCGTGCTCGGTGTCGGCGTGGCCTTCGCCCGCGCCGGACACCGCCAGGACGGCGATCATGGCGGCCAGCGCGATCAGGCCGGCGAGCGCCAGCGTGAGGCGGCGGCCGCCCTCGGAGCTTCGGGTCATCGGGGTACCTCCTGGGACGCGGACGACCGCAGGCCGCCCGCTGGTTGACTGAGCCACAACGCGCAGGCGAGTCCGACCGCCTCGACGAGCTTGGTCGCGAGCCCGACGCCGTCCGCCGGCTCGGGCTCGGGCGCGAGCAGTGGGATGCCGGTCGTCCGAGCGGCCGCGTAGGCGGCGATGAGCCCGGCGAGCAGCAGCGCGGTCGCCTGGGCGACCCGGCGGCTGTGAGGGCGGATCGCGAGCGCGGCGCCCGCGATCGCCAGCAGGACGACCGACACGACGAAGGCGGCGCCGAGGCGCGGCGCCTCGCGCAGGTGCTCCGGAACGAGCCCCGCGTGTGCGCCGGCGCTCGCGGCGCAGGCGAAGACGACGACCGTGGCGGTCGCCCGGCCGGCGGCGGTGATCGGTGTCTGGCGCTCCCGCCGGCTGCGACGCATGGACCCTTGGCGGCGCTTGCGCACGGCGTCTTACCTCGCGGCCTGCGGCCGGCACCTTGCGCCGCCGCGCGATGGCCCGGAGGCGTAGGCTCGGCGCGGACCGACCGACCCTGTGAAGGAGGAGCCCCATGGCCACCACCGCACCCCGACCGAGCGCCGTCTCGACGGCCGCGGAGACCGTGTACGTCGATCGCTTCTGCGACGGCATCATCGGCCCGGGCGCCGAGGTGCTCGGCACCGTGCGCGACGGCGGCCACATCGTGGCGAACACCGCGCCCGGGTGTTGGGGGCCGATGATCACGCCCGCCATCAAGGGCGGTCACGAGGTGACGCTGCCGGTCGCCGTCGAGGGCGCGGAGGTCGGCGACGCGATCGCGATCCGGATCCGCTCGATCGACGTCACCTCGATCGCCACCGCGTCCGGCAACGACCGGACGATCGAGGGCCGCTTCAACGGCGACCCCTACTGCGCGAAGGTCTGCGCGCAGTGCGGCGCCGAGGACGAGGCGACGGTCGTCGAGGGCATCGGCCCGGACTGCGTGCGCTGCGCGGCGTGCGGCGCGCCCGCCTCGCCGTTCGCGTTCACCAACGGCTACACGATGGCCTTCGACGAGGCGCGGCAGCTCGGCATCACCGTCGGCCGCGCGCAGGCCGAGGCCTTCGCCCACGACGCCGCGCACGTCGCGGCGCTGCCGGCGAGCTCGGTACAGAACCCGATCGTGCTGTTCGCCCCGTCGGATCTCGTCGGCGTGGTGGCGCGGATGCGGCCGTTCATGGGCCAGCTCGGCACGATGCCCGCCGTCGACCTGCCCGACTCGCACAACGCGGGCGACTTCGGGGCGTTCCTGCTGGGCGCGCCGCACAGCCGCGCGGTGACCGCCGAGCAGCTCGCCGAGCGCACCGACGGCCACCTCGACATCGACGCCGTCCGCGCCGGGGCGATCCTCGTCTGCCCGGTCAAGCTGCCCGGCGGCGGCGTGTACCTCGGCGACATGCACGCGATGCAGGGCGACGGCGAGATCGCCGGCCACACCACCGACGTGTCCGGGACGGCCACGCTGCAGGTGTCGGTGGTCAAGGGCCTGGAGATCGACGGCCCGATCCTCTTCCCGGTCGCCGAGGACCTCCCGTTCCTCGCCCGCCCGCTGACCGCGCAGGAGCGCGAGGCGGCCGAGGCGCTGGCCGCGCGCCACGGCGGCGGCCCCGTCGAGGACGGGCTGCCCGTGTCGTTCGTCGGCACCGGCCCGGACCTCAACAGCGCCGTGGACAACGGCCTCGGTCGCGCCGCGAGCGTGCTCGGGATGGAGGTGCCGGAGGTGATGAACCGCGCGACGATCAGCGGGGCGATCGAGATCGGCCGCGCGCCCGGGGTCGTGCAGGTGACCCTGCGCGCGCCGGTGCAGGCGCTCGCCGCCCGCGGGCTCGACGGCCTGGCGCGCGAGCAGTACGGCGCCGCGGCGTAGGCGCCGCTCGCGCTGGGGTGGCGTCAGCCGCCCGCGACGGGGAGCACCACGGCGAGCGTCTCCCCGTCGCGCAGCGGCCGGTCGCGCCCGACGACGTCGCCCTGCACGGCGACGACGGCCGCGGCCAGGCCCTCGGCGCCCAGCCCGAGGTCGCCGGCGAGCACGTCGACCAGGTCGGCGACCGTCGCGCCGCGCGGCAGTGCCACCGCCCGCCGCCCGGCGCCCAGCCGCGCGGCGAGGCGGACATGGACCGTCAGCTCGGCGTCGGGCGCAGCCCCGGGCACGGGCGGATCGTCGAGGTGGGGTGACGGGCGGTCAAGCGCGCGGCCGGGCTCGCCCGCTCCTCCCGCAGCAGCCACGCCACGTGCGCCTGGCGCTCGACGGCCTGGGCGATGCCCAGGGCGTCGGGCAGGGACGCGGCGGCGGCGAGCACGCCGTGGCGGCCGAGCAGCACCGCGCGCGCGTCGCGCAGCGCGGCGGCGGCGCCATCGGCGAGCGCCGCCGAGCCGGGGGGCGCGTAGGGGGTCGTGCGGACCGATCCGGCCTCGTAGTAGCCGAGGTCCTCGATCGTCTGCGGCAGCGCGTCGGGGAGGAAGCTCCAGGCCAGCGCGTGGGTGCTGTGCGTGTGGAGGATCGCGCGGACGTCGGGGCGCGCGCGGTAGACCGCGAGGTGGAGCGGGAGCTCGCGCGACGGCGGGCGGGCAGGCTCGCTCGCGCGGGCCCCGTCCGCGCCGTCGAGCCCCACCTCCACCACGTCCTCGGCGCCCATGTCGGCGTAGGGCACGCGGCTGGGCGTGATCCACACCCGGCGCCCGTCGCGGATGCTGCCGTTGCCGATGCTGCCGTACACCAGGCCGCGGGCCTCGAGCAGCCGCATCGCGCGGACCAGGTCGGCGGCCATCTCCTCCCGCGCATCGGGGCCGGCGAACAGCGCTCCGGACAGCCGCTCCATGTCCTCCAGGACCCTATCGGTCGCGAATGGGGGTCGATCCCCATGTCGCGCCGCGGCGTGCTGCGCCACGGTGGAAGGGCAAGCAACGAAGAGGAGCCCTCATCCTGCGACGCCACCTCGTCATCAAGCTCACCACGACCACCGCCGCGCTCGCCGCCGTCCTCGGCGCCGGGCTCGGCAGCGCCGACCCCGCCCGCGCGAGCGACCGCGTCCACGTCTGCGCCAAGCAGCTCCACGTCACGCTGGAGCCCAACCAGCACTGGCAGGGCACCCTGCATCATGGCGAGAGCTTCGCCGTGCGCAAGCACAGCGACTCCGGCAAGTACGCCTACGGCCTCGCCTACGGGCACATCAACCGCCTCGGCTGGGTGCGCGCCGACGGCCTGTGCGGCAGCGCCGGCGCGGCCTCCGCGAAGCTCGCGGGACAGCGCGTCCCCGTCGCCGCGGACCGGCTCGTGCTCCACGCGGAGCCCAACCAGTCCCCCCTCGCCACCCTCGAGCACGGCGAGACCTTCAAGGTCCGCAAGCTCAGCGACTCGGGCAAGTACGCCTACGGCTTCGCCTACGGCGACGTGAACGAGACGGGCTGGGTGCTCGCCGGCGGCCTGCGCGGCGGCGGGAGCACGGGCGGCGGCTGACCCCGCCCCGGATCACCCCGGCGCGCCGACGAGCTGGCTGACGGTGAAGCTCGCGCCGCCGGGGTCGGCCAGCACGGCCCGCCGGAACGGCGGCGCGTCGTAGGGCTCCACGAACACCGCGCCCCCGAGCCGCTCGGCGTCCGCGGCCGTCGCGTCGGCATCGGCGACCCACAGGTCGGCGACCCAGCGCGCCGCGCCGGCCGCGTCGCGGGCGGCGGGCGCAATCGCCGCGACGACGTCCCGCGGCACCGGCTGCTCCGGCTCGCCGCCGACATAGCCGGGCAGGCGCATGAGCGTGACCGGCCCGAAGGGCTCGGGCTCCCAGCCGAACACGGCGCCGTAGAACGCCACCGCGCCGTCCGGGTCCGCGGTCTCCAGCAGGCTCATCGCCCATGCGCCCGGCTCGTTGACGATCTGGGCCCCCTCGCGGCGCCCGGCCTCCCAGGCGCACACCAGCGCGCCCGCCGGGTCGTTCAGCACCGCCAGGCGACCCATCGGGGAGAGGTCGACGTCGGCCTCCAGGACCGTGCCGCCCGCCGCGGCGACCCGCTCCGCGACCGCCTCCAGGTCGTCGACGCGCACCTCGGTGACCCACGCCGCAGCCATGTCGCCCGCCGTCTCGGGGATCGTCCCGATGCCCGCCACGTCGCGCCCGCGCAGACGCCCGATGGCGTACGTCGCCTCGTCGTCGGGGACGCCCTCGGGCCCGGCCGTCTCCCAGCCGAGCAGGCGCTCGTAGAACCTCCGGGCGGCCGGGACGTCGCGCTGCAGGTTCGAGATCCAGCAGGGCACTCCGGCCGGGTAGTGGTCGCGCTCGCTCATCGGTCCTCCTCGCTCGTGGATCGCTGCCGCAGCGCGGCACCGTACCAGGAGTACTTGGAAATTCCAAGTACATCATTGGCGAACCGTACCTTCGCTAGGCTCGGTGCGTGCCCGCCAAGCGCTCCTACGCCGATCCGTGCGGTATCGCGCGTGCCCTCGACGTGGTCGGCGATCGCTGGGCGCTGCTCGTGGTGCGCGAGCTCATGCTCGGCCCCAAGCGCTACACCGACCTCCTGCGCGGGCTGCCCGGCCTGAGCCCTGACGTCCTCGCCCAGCGCCTGCGCGAGCTCGAGGCGGCCGGGGTCGCACGGCGGGCGTCGCTCCCGCCGCCGGCCGCGGCGAAGGTCTACGAGCTCACGGACCGCGGCCGCGAGCTCGAGCCGGTCCTCCTCGCGCTCGGCCGCTGGGGCAGTCGCGAACCGCTGCCGGGCGGGCGGCGGCCGCTCGGCGTCGACGCCTTCGCGCTCGCGCTGCCGACGCTGTTCGATGCCGCGGCCGCCGGCGACCTGGAAGCCACGGTGGAGCTGCGCCTCGGCGAGGACCGCGTGGTCGCGCGCGTCCGCGATGGGCGGCTCGAGGTCCGGCGCGCCACGGCCGAGCACCCGGACGCGGTCCTCGAGGCCGATCCGGCCACTCTGACGCAGATCCTCTGGCACGGCCGGCCGCTCGACGGCGCCGAGGCCGAGCAGGCCATCCGCATCAGCGGCAGCCGCCGCGTGGCCAAGCGGTTCCTGCGCCTGTTCCCGCCACCGCAGACGCCCGCGTCCGCGCGCTGACGGGTCCCCGCTCAGCCCGGCTGCTCGCCGCTCAGCGC